>NZ_JBJEXT010000071.1:0-4442 GCF_051886055.1 Mitsuokella apri
TACAAGAGCGCGCATACGGTCGACCAGACCTGGTCCATACGGGCCGCGGGCGTCCGTCAGCGCCATATCGACCAGGCCCAGAGCGTCAATCTCTACATCACGAACGATTTCACGTTCCGTCAGGTCCTCGCGCTTTACATCAAGGCCTATGAAGAGGGCGTCAAGACGATTTATTATGTGCGCAGCAAATCTCTCGAAGTCGAGGAATGCGAGAGCTGCTCTTCCTGATGCAGATATGCAGCCAAAGGAAAATAAGAGAAGAGAAAGGATAAAAGGGGAATTATGTCAGAACTGAAGAAACGTCCGCTGTTCAATCCTGCGGGAGATATCGACGTGACGAAGCGCCGTCTGCTCGGCGGCAATACGACGAATATGAATGATTTCAACAATCTGAAGTACAAATGGACCTCGGACTGGTACCGTCAGGCCATGAATAATTTCTGGATTCCCGAAGAAATCAACCTCGCGCAGGATGTCAAGGATTACCGCCAGCTGCCGCCGGCCGAGCGCCGTGCCTACGACAAGATTCTGTCGTTCCTCGTCTTCCTCGATTCTGTGCAGAGCGCAAATTTGCCGAACATCTCGGCCTATATCACGGCCAATGAGGTCGACCTGTGTCTGGCCATTCAGTCGTTCCAGGAATGCGTGCATTCGCAGAGCTACAGCTACATGCTCGACACCATCGCGAGCCCCGACGAGCGTCAGGACATCATCTTCCAGTGGAAGGACGATGAGCATCTGCTGCGGCGCAATACGTTTATCGGCGACCTCTACAATGAATTCCAGCAGGACCAGTCGCGCCGGAATTTCCTGCGCGTGCTCGTCGCCAATTACATCCTCGAGGGCATCTACTTCTATTCGGGCTTCATGTTCTTCTACAACCTCGGCCGCATTGGCCATATGCCGGGCTCTGTGCAGGAAATCCGCTACATCAACCGCGATGAGAACACGCACCTCTGGCTGTTCCGCAATATCCTGCGCGACCTGCGCGGCGAAGAGCCGGACCTCTTCACGCCGGCAAATGAAGAGATGATGCGTGAGATGATTAAAGAAGGCGTGCGTCAGGAAATCGCCTGGGGCAGATATGCCATCGGCAACGAGGTCGAGGGACTCAATGAGAAGATGATAGAAGACTACGTTCTCTACCTCGGCAATGCCCGCGCCGAGAGCATCGGCCTCGGTCCGCTTTATGAAGGCCACGAAGAAGAACCTTCATCCATGCGCTGGGTCAGTCAGTATGCCAACCCGAATTTCATCAAGACCGACTTTATCGAAGGCCGCAGCACGGCCTACGCCAAGAGCACCGCGCTTGTTGATGACCTTTGATTATTGTCCTGTTTTCCGCAAATGTGATTTTTCCTATTTGCCTGTGTATCTTCTTATAGTATACTGGAGATGGGATTTTCAACATTGTTTTTAGAACAGGAAGGTGTTTTTATGAGCATTCGCATTGGTATTCTCGGTTATGGCAACCTTGGCCGCGGCGTAGAATGCGCCGTTGAGGAAAACGACGACATGGAGCTCGTGGCCGTCTTCACGCGCCGCGACCCGGCAAGCGTCAAAATCTGGTCCAAGAATGTTCCTGTCGTCAGCGTCAAGGATGTTGAGGATTGGAGCGACAAAATCGATGTCATGATTCTCTGCGGCGGCAGCGCCACGGACCTGCCGAAGCAGACGCCGGAATACGTCAAATACTTCAATGTCATCGACAGCTTTGATACGCACGCACGCATTCCTGAGCATTTTGCTGCGGTCGACAATGCA
The DNA here is from genome assembly GCF_051886055.1 of Mitsuokella apri. Classification (NCBI taxonomy): domain Bacteria; kingdom Bacillati; phylum Bacillota; class Negativicutes; order Selenomonadales; family Selenomonadaceae; genus Mitsuokella; species Mitsuokella apri. The sequence goes on from NZ_JBJEXT010000071.1 coordinate 1,765, forward strand.
GCCAAAGAGAGCGGTCATCTCGGCATCATCTCCGTCGGCTGGGACCCGGGCCTGTTCTCCCTCGCCCGCGTCTACAGCAACGCCATCCTGCCGCACGGCAAGGACTACACGTTCTGGGGCAAAGGCGTCAGCCAGGGCCACAGCGACGCTATCCGCCGCATCAAGGGCGTAAAAGATGCTAAGCAGTACACCGTTCCAGTAGAAGCAGCTCTCGAAGCTGTGCGCTCCGGCTCGAATCCGGACCTCACCACGCGCCAGAAACACACGCGTGAATGCTATGTCGTCCTCGAAGAAGGCGCTGATGCCGCTTACGTCGAAAATGCCATCAAGACCATGCCGAACTACTTCGATGAATACGATACGACCGTACACTTCATCAGCGAAGAAGAGCTCAAGAAGAACCACAGCGGCCTTGCTCACGGCGGCTTCGTCATCCGTTCCGGACGCACGGGCCACGAAAAAGAGCATAACCACATCATCGAATTCTCCCTGAAGCTCGACTCCAACCCAGAATTCACCACGAGCGTCCTCGTCGCCTATGCCCGTGCCGCTTATCGTCTCGCCCAGGAAGGTCAGACCGGCTGCCGTACCGTCCTCGACATTGCCCCAGCATACCTCTGCCAGCAGAGCGGCGATACTCTTCGTTCGACTCTCTTATAAAAATATCTCGTTTTCCGAGCGAAGATTATGCGATAGCAAAAAAACTGCCCTATGAGGGCAGTTTTTTTATGCCATAACCTGAAAACATTATTCGCCGCGGTAGAGGGCCAGACTGCTTTCGATAAATCCCTGCATCGCCTTTGTCCGGTATCCCCGGCGCTTCACCGCGAGAAAAATCTGCCGAGCGGCTTCTTCATCCTCGAGCTTGTAATAAACGAGTGCTTCATTTGGCGCCGACAGCCGCACGAGCGTATCTGTCAGGAACGTAGCTCCGAGTCCCTGACGTGCCATATGGTACGCTGTCATGAGCTGGTTGAGGTAAAGCCGCACGCACGGGGTAAAGCCATTGTGCTGGAATAATTTTTTCGAGCGGCGGTACATATCGTTGCCCTTGCCGAGAATCAAAAAATCCGTCTCCTCAAAAGCCACGAGCGGTACGGCGGGCATCTGCGGCCTTAGATGGCGTCCCATGAGGATGTCCTGACGCGTCATGCGGTAAGCGGGAAATTTTTCATTGATGGGGTACGACGCCGGCACCGACAGCAGGATGTGGTCCTGATAGAAGGGCACTGCCTCAAAAAGTGTCTCGTCGTAAATACCGCTGTCGACGATGACGTCGAGCTCTTCGGTTGTCAGTTTATTGAAGAGGTCGGCCGAGTCCGACTCCGTGACCGACAGGGCGATATGCGGATGGCGCTGGCTGAAGGCCTCAATCATCGGCGGCAGGAAGCACGAAGCAAAAAAATTCGTGCCGCCGAGCTGCAGCGTGCCGCTTTCGAGCCCGGCAAGGTCGTCGCAGTAGCTCTTGAGGTCCTTCTTGATGCGGAAGATGCGCTCCGCGGCCTCGATGTAGGCGCGGCCCGCGTCCGTGAGCTGCAGCGGCGAAGTGCTGCGGTCGAAGATGGGCAGGCCGAGTTCTTTTTCGACTTTGCGCACCGAGGCCGACAGTGCCGGCTGTGAGACAAAGAGCTTGCGCGCGGCGGCGGAAAAACTTTTTTCCTGCCAGACCGCATAGACATAATCCATTCCCTGCATATGAATATATCTCCTTTTGTGCCATAAAATATTTCGATAGATATTATATAATTATATGTATTTGTTTATATACTACCAAAATGATATGCTGATAACAAGAAAAGATTTTGACTGGCGCAGGGCGCCGTAACATAGAGGAGTGGTCATGATGAAGACGATTGGTATTATTGGCGGTATGGGCCCGATGGCAACGGTGGACCTCATGAAAAAGGTCATTCTCGCCACAGATGCGCGTGAAGATCAGGACCATATTCCTATTCTCGTAGACAACAACACGAATATCCCTGACCGCACGGCAGCCATTCTCGGCAAAGGCGAGAGCCCGCTGCCGGAGCTCATGAAGTCGGCTGAGCGCCTGACGAATGGCGGCGCGGATTTCCTCATCATGGGCTGCAACACGGCACATTACTTCTTGCCGCTCATGCTGCCGCATCTGAGAATCCCCGTCATCAACATGATTGAGGAGACGGCTAAGTTCTGCGCCAAAGAAGGCTATCGCAAAGTCGGCCTGCTCGCTTCGGCCGGCACGTGCAAGTCGGGCCTTTATCAGCGCGCTCTGGCACGCGAGGGCGTCGAGGTCGTACAGCCGCAGGGCGAAGCAGAAGAAGCCGTGCACGGCATGATTTACGATGGCGTCAAAGCCGGCGACATGAGCTACGATACGACGGCCGTACGCATGGCTCTGAAGAAGATGGCTGACGAAGGCTGCGAGGCTTTTGTGCTCGGCTGCACGGAAGTGCCGGTGGCTGTAGAGATGTACCATCTCGAGGGCAATTTCATCGATGCGACAGAAGTCCTCGCGGAAAAGGCCGTAGAAAAAGCCGGTGCCAAGGTTATCTCGCACCTGCCGCGCAAAGCCGTGATGGCCTGAAGCCGTTTGTTTTGTTCCTTTGCTATCTATGCGTTTCCTTTGACGTATTAGGCATAGAGGGGCTGTGAAAAAACAGCCTTCATAAACAAAGGCGGTCCGCAGACTCGAATGA
>NZ_JBJEXT010000072.1:0-21839 GCF_051886055.1 Mitsuokella apri
GTTTTCCGTCCGCGCATCATGATCTGCATCCCGTCGGGCTGCACGATGGTCGAGCAGCGCGCCGTACAGGAAGCCGCTGAGCAGGCAGGTGCCCGCCATACGCAGCTCATCGAGGAGCCGCTCGCAGCCGCTCTCGGTGCCGGCCTCGATATCGTGGAGCCGTGCGGTTCTATGATTGTCGATATCGGCGGCGGCACGACGGATATTGCCGTCATCAGCCTCGGCGGCATCGTCAACAGCGAGTCGCTGCGCATTGCCGGCGATAAATTCGACTCGGATATCATCGCTTACGTAAAACGCGCGTTCAACCTCATGATTGGCGAACGCACGGCTGAGGACATCAAGTTCAAGGTCGGTGCTGCTTATCCTGAAGCCCGCGATGAAACGCTCGATATTCGCGGCCGCGATCTTCTGACGGGCCTGCCGAAGACCGTGCAGATCACGACGAAGCAGGTGGCAGAAGCCATTGGCGCTTCTGTTTCGCGCATTGTCGAATGCGTCAAGAAGGTTCTCGAGGAGACGCCGCCGGAGCTTTCGGCTGACATCATGGACCGCGGCATCATTCTGACGGGCGGCGGCGCGCTGCTCTTCGGCCTCGATGAGCTCATCCGCCGTGAGACGGACATCCCGACAGCACTTGCGGATGACCCGCTCTCCTGCGTAGCTCTTGGCTGCGGCAAAGCACTCGACACGTTCTCGAAGTTTGACGGCAAGGCTATGAACCTCAAAATCGGGAAATAATGATTGAATTCCCTTCCCCGCAGACTTTGCCTGTGGGGAAGGTTTTTATTTGTGACAGGTTATCTGTTATTTATAATAGAAGGAAAAGGAATTGGAAGGAAGTTTTCGGATGAATATCAAACGGATCGGCCGCTGTGCGGCCGTCTTTGCCGCAGCTGCGGTATTCCTCATGCAGAGCTTTGCCATGGCGGCAGGGCTTACATCCATGCGTTTTCACAGCGGCAGTGAGCATGACCGCGTCGTTTATGAATTTTCCTCGCTGCCTGTGTATACGACTTCGGTTTCGGCCGACGGCCGTACGCTGACGCTCGACCTCGCCGATACGTCGTATCAGGGTTTTCAGGAAGTACCGGCCAGGGGCACACGCATTTCGTCGATTTCCTACAATAAAAAAGGCAAGCATCTCATCGTCACGATGAAGCTCAAGGCCGGACTTTCTTATCAGGTGCATACGCTGAAGAATCCGACGCGCCTTTTTGTCGATGTCCTGCCAAGTTCTGAAGTCACGGGCAATACGGACGCAGCGCAGAACGCGCAGGTGCCTGCAGCCAATACGTCGAACGCAGAGAACACGGCAAATACGTCAAATTCATCAAGCGCCGCTTCTTCGTCCTCTTCTAAGACTATGCCTTCTGCCATCGATGGCGACTATGTCCAGCAGATTGCACCGGGCCTTGTCGAGCATACCTATGTTTACTGGGACGATTACGGCAAAGTCTCGGCCTGGTTTTTAGAGGCTGACCCTGCGCGCTATAAACTTGTACCGGTTCTGGCCAAAGGCAAAATCCCGGGACGCGAGTCTGTCAGCGGCATCGTCGCGCGCGCGGGCGGCGTGGCCGGCATCAATGGTTCGTATTTTGCCCCGAATGGCGACCTCATCGGCGTGACGAAAATCAATGGACAGGTCGTCGGCACGACGTATTACACGCGTTCGGCGTTCGGCCTCAAGAAAGACGGCACGCCGATGTTCGGCAAAATCTCGTATAACGGCACCGTTATGGTCGGCGGCACTACGGTCAGCGTGGGCGGCGTCGACTGCGAACGCGGCGAGGACAGCCTCGTTATTTACAACCGCGCGTACGGCGCGACGACAGGCACGAATGAATACGGACGTGAATACGTCGTAAGGAACGGCCATGTCACGGATATCCGTCAGAACAATTCCCCGATTCCTGCGGACGGCGTCGTCCTTTCCGTGCATGGCACGGTGGCTGACGAGCTCGCCGGCGTCCAGGTCGGCGATGCCGTGAAGATTACGGAAGACCTCGGCGACGACTGGGACGATGCGGATTTCATCATCGGCTGCGGTCCGCGCCTCGTTGCGAACGGCCGCGTCTATATGACGGCGGATGAAGAGGATTTCCCTGCTGATATCCGCATTGGCCGCGCACCGCGCAGCGCTGTCGGCATCACGAAGGATGGCAAGTACCTTTTGGCAGTCGTCGACGGCCGTCAGTCGCACAGCGTCGGCCTGACGCTCACGGACTGGGCGAAGCTGCTCGTGAAATTCGGCGCGCGCGATGCCCTGAATCTCGATGGCGGCGGTTCGTCCGACCTTGTGATCAATGGCGATGTACAGAATTCGCCCTCCGATGGTCAGGAACGCCTGGTCGGCGATGGTCTTGTGCTCGTACGGAAATAAGAATACATGTCAGGAAGGATAAATCTGCGGATTCTATCCTTCTATTTGCATATATTGAGACACAGGGCTGGACGAGTATGTTATAATGGGAAATAGCAATATTTTTTCCGATTCTTAATTTTTGCGTTTACGAGGTGAATACGCTTGCATAAATTCATGAAGAAGGTCGTTGCAGCCGGAATCGCTGCGATGTTCTTCGCAACGGCTGCCGTTCCAGCCCATGCCATGGACCCCATCCTGCCTTTTCAGGATGTCCAGCGCGGCATGACGGGTACGGCCTATACCGTAGTGGACAGTTCTGGTGAAATCCGCAGTTTTGATGTCGATATCATCGGCAATATGGATAATGGCAAAGGCTCGACCCGCATGATCATGGCGCGTGCCCGCGGCCCTGTGATTGAGCAGGCGGGCGGCATCCTGCAGGGCATGAGCGGCAGCCCTGTCTATGTCAATGGCCGCCTTGTCGGCGCCGTGGCTGCCGGCATCAAGGAAATGACGCCGTATACGTTCTTCATCACGCCAATCGAGGACATGATCCCGCTCTGGTCGATGCCGGACAATAAGAATAAGACGCGCCTTAAGACGGTCAATCTCCAGAAAGTCACGGAGGAACGCAAGAAAGAGGAAGCCAAGGCCAAGGCAGAAGACCGCAAAAAGGCGGAGACGAATGGCAATGCCGTGCTGAACCGCATTATGGATGTCATTCATGAGGCCGAAGATACCATCTCCGAGACAAAGAAAAAGCAGGAAGCAGTCAAGGCCGAGCCTGAGGCAAAAGATCAAGATAAGGATACGCAGGCTGCAGACGAAACGAAAGCACAGGACAAAGCTTCCGCAGAAAAAACGGACGAAGCAAAGACTGCAGAAGATGAGGCAGAAGCTGCGGCTGAAATTGTCACCGATGTAAAAGCTGCCAATACAAAAGAGGCCAAGGGAGCCGCGCTTACGAAGCAGCCAAAGGCTGTCATGTATCTGTCTGGCTTTAATCAGCCGGGCATTGACTTCCTGCAGAAAAACGTTCCGCTCGGGCATGATGTCACGTTCCTGCCGATGGGGGTACGCTCCGAAGGTGAGGGCAATACGCTCTACCATGCGAGCCTGCAGCCGGGCAGTGCCGTCGGTGTCGCCATCGTCTACGGTGATTTCGCTGTCGGTGCCACGGGTACCGTGACAGCGGTCGATGGCAGGAAAATCCTTGGCTTTGGCCATCCGTTCCTGCATCGCGGCAATGTCAACTACTTCATGACGGATGCCACGGTCGTCGGCACGATCAGCGGCCAGAGCAACGGCATGAAGATTGCCAATATCGGCAATATCATCGGCCGCGTCAATCAGGACCGTGAAACCGGCATCGCCGGCACCATCGGCGACTTTCCGACGGTCGTGCCGGTCAAGGTCCGCGTCAAGGACAATACCCTTGGCCGCACGGATGATTACGGTGCGCGCATTGCCTATGACGAAGACTTCCTGCCGGAGCTCTCGGGTGGCATTGCCTATGCTGCCATGTCCAAGACATCGGATACGCTCGCAGGCAGCACGGCCAATGTCCATTTCACGATTCGCACGAATGCAGCGGACGGCGGCAAATTCGAACGCAGCAATATGTTCTATAATACGGCCGATGTCGGCCAGATTGCCGTCGGCGAAATCATGCAGGCCATGAGCGTCATCTGCTCGAATACGGAGCAGGAATCCGATATCGTCGACGTACAGGTCGATGTGCAGATGGAAAATGGCCGCAAGACAGCGTCGCTCATTTCCGCAATTCCGGATAAGAGTGTCGTAAAACCCGGTGACCTCGTGAAATTTACGACGACCATCAAGCCGTACCGCCGTGACAAAGAGACGCTCCTGATTCCTTACCGCGTGCCGCTTACAGCCGCAGAGGGGCCATTGACTCTTGATATCCGCGGCGGCGGCATCACGCCGGTCACGACGCAGCTCAAGCTCCTGCAGCAGACAGGCGTTGACCTTCTCGCACAGGAAGACAAGACGGCGACGACAAAGGACAAGCTCCAGAGCCTCAAGCAGGTTGGGCGCAACAATGATATCATCATTGCCCCGGGTGCTTCGGCAGCTGCCCTGACGCCTCAGCAGCAGCGCAAGGCCCTGCGCGCAGCGCAGAAAGCCGCAGCCGAGGCTCAGAAACAGCGCAAATTCTCGTTCTCGCTGAACAATGCCAAGAAGGAGAATCCGGGCGAAACGAAATTTACCACGAATTATATCATCGACAATGCCATCCATACGACCCTGCAGGTCGAGAGAAAGTGACCGCCCCCTATTGTCAGCAGGTAAATATAATGGTACACTGGAAAATGATGCTTAAGACGCAGCGGGAGCAGACGCTGTGTTACTATAGGAGGAAAAGGGACTTAAATGGAAAAGTTGGTTATACATGGCGGACGCAGGCTGGAAGGCCGCGTCAAGATCAGCGGGGCGAAGAATGCGGTACTGCCAATCATTGCAGCGACGCTTCTGGGACAGGACACGCCGAGTCTTCTCGATGAAGTGCCGGCTCTTGAAGACGTGCACACGATCACGGAAGTTCTGCAGAAACTTGGCGTAAAAGCTGAATTCAATCAGGAAAAACACCAGCTCTTGGTGGACAGTACGGTCATCGGCAGCTGCGAAGCGCCGTATGACCTCGTGCGCAAGATGCGCGCTTCTTTCCTGATCATGGGACCGCTGCTCGCGCGCTGCGGTCAGGCCAAGATTTCGCTGCCGGGCGGCTGTGCCATCGGCACGCGTCCGATCGACCTCCATCTCAAGGGATTTGAGGCTCTCGGAGCTAAGATCCGCGTCGGACATGGCTACATTGAAGCTGCAGCTCCGGACGGCCTCAAGGGCGCGAAGATTTATCTCGATTTCCCGAGTGTCGGGGCAACTGAGAATATCATCATGGCCGCTTCGATGGCCGAAGGGCAGACGGTCCTTGAGAATCCGGCACAGGAACCTGAAATCGTCGACCTCGCCAATTACCTCAACGTCATGGGCGCCAAGATCCGCGGTGCCGGCACGAACGTCATCAAGATCGAGGGCGTGCCGAAGCTCACGGGACGTGACTACACGATCATCCCCGACCGCATCGAGGCCGGCACCTATATGGTCGCTGCTGCCATGACGCGCGGCGATGTCTACATCGAAAATGCCATCAGCGAGCATCTGAAGCCGGTCATTGCCAAGCTTAAGGAAGCCGGCGTGACGATTGAAGAGGATGTGAGCGGCATCCGCGTGACCTGTGACCACCGCACGAAGTCGGTCGACATCAAGACGATGCCGTATCCGGGCTTCCCGACGGATATGCAGGCTCAGTTCATGGCCATGATGGCCATTTCGGAAGGCACGGGCATGGTGACGGAGACGGTCTTTGAGAACCGCTTCATGCATGTCGATGAGCTCAAGCGCATGGGCGCAAAAATCAAGATCGATGGCCGCACTTCGATTGTCGAGGGCGTCGAGAAGCTCTATGGCTGTCAGGTCAAAGCCACGGACCTGCGCGCCGGCGCAGCGATGGTCCTTGCCGGTCTTGTCGCAGAAGGCGAGACGCAGGTCGGCTACATTCATCATATTGACCGCGGCTACGACAATCTCGTCGAAAAGCTCGTCGGTCTTGGCGCGGATATCTGCCGCGTGGATAAGTAAGCAAGATTTTTTGGAAAAGGCTGTTGACAAAACAGCCCTTTTTCTTTTTTCTTCATCTTGGCATTATACAATATAATAGTAGAAATTATACAGAACAGGAGAGAATTGAAATCATGAGCATCATCGAAAAGCCGCTGCAGCTGCAGCATCTGACACTCAAGAACCGCGTCATACGTTCTGCCGTGCACAGTTTCCTGGCAGGCAAGGACGGCTGTATGACGGATGCCGAATACGATATGTACGAAACGCTGGCTAAAAACGAAGTGGGCCTTATCATCACGGGACACTGCTGCGTTGATCCGCTGGGACGTGCCAATCCGGAACAGGTCAATATCTACAATGATGCTTATGCGCAGCAGTTCCGCAAAGCTGCAGAAATCGCGCATGCACACGGAGTCCTCTTTATCCCGCAGATCAACCATGCAGGACCGCGCGCGATTGACAACGAGGACCTTGTCGATGTCGTGGCACGTCCGCTGAAAAAAGGACGCCATGCGCGCGAACTGACCGTTGCAGAGATCCATCATATCGAAACCTGCTTCATTGATGCTGCAAAACGCATCAAAGAGACTGGCTGCGACGGTGTACAGCTGCATGCCGCCCATTCTTATCTGCTCTCGCGCTTCCTTGACCCCGTGTTCAACCAGCGCACGGATGCCTATGGCGGCAGCAGCGAAAACCGCTTCCGCATGGTGGAAGAAATCATCCGCGGCATCAAGGAAACCTGCGGCGAGGATTTCCCTGTGCTCTTAAAGGTCAATGTGGATACGAAGGACGAGGATGCGGAAGGATATCATGACGAGATGGTCTATCTGCTGCACCGTGCGAAAGAGCTTGGCATCGAGCTCGTCGAGTTTTCGGGAGCGGACTTCATCAATCAGCCGAAGGATGCAACGCTCTATTATTTCTCGCAGATTAAGCGCCTGAAGGACGAAGTGCCGGAAATGCCCCTGAGTCTGGTCGGTGGCGTGCGTTCCCTTGATGACATGGAAAAAGTCATTTCTGCAGGCATTGAATGCGTGTCTTTGGGCCGTGCCCTGATTGCCGAGCCTGACTTTGTCAAGAAAGAACTTGCCGGCGGCGAAAAGTCCATCTGCGTTTCCTGCAGCCGCTGCTTCGTACTGCCGCATATGCATCCGGGCATCCGCTGCATCTGGGCCTGGAAGAAGGAGCGTGCCCGCCGGAAGAAGGCTGCGGCAGAGTCTTAAGAAAATGTGAAAAGACTCTGAAAAGTACATCTTTACTTTACAAGTTGACAACTTTATAACGTAGTGATAATATACAAACTATCCATTAAGTATCCAGTGCAACGGCGCAAAAGGGATTATCAGATGGTTTGTACTCCACTGAGAGATAAATAAATCCTGAGCGCGCACGTCGCACATCGGGATTTATTTTTTTACAATTTTTTTGTATTGTTTTCATTGGGTAGGAAAGAAGGATTCATATGACAGGATTAATGCTTGTCGGTATCGCACTTGTCTGGTTTGCCTGTGCGTACCTGTTTTATGGACGCTGGCTGGCCAAAACCTGGGGCATCGACCCCAAGGCGCCGACGCCGGCTGTGCGCAAAAACGATGGTCAGGATTATGCACCGGCCTCGCGCTTTACGGTTTTCGCTCATCAGTTTTCGTCTATTACGGGTGCAGGCCCTGTAACCGGCCCGATCATCGCCGCGATGTTTGGCTGGCTGCCGGCCTTCCTCTGGATTCTGATTGGCGGTGCTTTCTTCGGTGCCGTACAGGATTTCACAGCACTCTATGCTTCCGTCAAGAATGACGGCAAGTCGATGGGCCTTTTGATTGAGCAGTATGTCGGCCGCACGGGCCGCCGCCTGTTCCTGCTGTTCAGCTGGCTCTTCACGCTGCTCGTCATTGCAGCATTTGCCGATATCATCGCCAAGACGTTCAACGGCTTTGGTCCGAACGGCACGCTGAACACGCCGGGTGCTCAGGCTGCCACGATTTCGATGCTCTACATCTTCGTTGCCATGGGCTTTGGCATCTTCATCAGCAAGGTCAAACCGTCTGGTGTACTGAAGTTCCTCGTTGCTGTCGTCCTCGTCATTGCCATGTTTGCCGTTGGCATGCAGTTCCCGCTTTACTTTGATGTACCGACTTGGCGTTATATCGTCTTCGGTTACTGCTTCATCGCTGCAGTCCTGCCGATGTGGCTGCTCATGGAGCCGCGTGATTATCTGAGTGCATTTCTGCTTCTCGGCATGGTCGCCGGCGGCGTCATCGGCGTTCTCGCTGCCAACCCATCTGTCAATATGCCGGCCTTTGTCGGTTTTGAAGTCAGCGGCAAACCGCTGTTCCCAATCCTCTTTATCACGATTGCCTGCGGTGCTGTCTCTGGCTTCCACAGCCTCGTTTCGTCCGGTACGTCTTCGAAGGCTATTTCGAACGAAAAAGATATGCTGCCAGTTGGCTACGGCGCTATGCTCTGCGAATGCATGCTCGGCGTTGTCGCCCTCGCGATTGCCTGCGCTGCTGCTTCTAACGGCGTCATGGCACAGGGTACGCCGTTCCAGATTTTCGCAAAGGGCATCAGCGGTTTCTTCACGAATATCTTTGGCCTGCCGGCTGGTTTCTCGGCCTGCTTCATCACGATGTGCGTTTCGGCCCTCGGCATGACGACGATTGACTCCGTTGCGCGCATTGGCCGCATGTCCTTCCAGGAAATGATCAAGCCGAGCGATGGTGTTGCACCGTCTGCCACGCAGAATTTCCTCATGAACAAGTATTTCTCCACGATTCTCACGCTCGTCTTTGCCTATGGCCTCTGCCTTGCCGGCTATATGAATATCTGGCCGCTGTTCGGCGCAGCGAACCAGCTGCTGTCGGCCCTCGTCCTGATTTCCCTCGCCGTCTTCCTTAAGATGACGAATCGCAAGGGCTGGATGCTCTATGTGCCGATGGTCTTCATGTTCATCGTCACGATGACGGCACTTGTCATGAGTGTCTATGGCGGCATCACGAAGCTCATGGCTGGCAAATTCCTCATCGGTGTCGACGGCCTGCAGCTCGTCATCGCCATCGCATTGATGATTCTGGCCTGCCTCGTTGTCAAGCACTGCGGCAAAGAGCTCCTCGAAAAGGGCAATGCCGTTCTTGGCAAATAATGAGCCCGGAGTCAAAATCTTGTTTGTATAACCCCTGAGTCATAAGAAAAGCCACGCTTTATGTTCCGGATAACCGGACAGGCATAAAGCGTGGCTTTTTTCTATTTTATTTTACTACATAGACTGCAGGGGATTTTTATTCTTTATTGGCGAGCTTGTAGATGGCGAAGGCGTCTTTGCGGGTCAGCGGATGGAAGGTGCCGAGTCTCTTGGTATCCTTGGCCGTGGCGAGGCTGGCGAGACTGTAGAGCTCGCTGTCGCTGAGGTGTGCGCCGAGCAGCTCCGGAAGGCTTGTCGGCACGCCGAGATTCTTGAAGTACGTGACCATCATTTCGATGCCGAGCTCAGCGCGCTCTTCATCCGTGCCGTCCGTGATGCCAAAGATGCGCTGGGCGAATTTGGCAAAGCGGGCCGGGTTGTCCTTGTAGATGTATTTGGCCCAGGAGCCCCAGAGGGCGGATAAGGAAGCACCGTGCGTGGCGTCAAAGCGGGCGCTGAGTTCATGGCCGAGTTTGTGGACGGAAAAATCCTTGTGGCGGCCGAGTCCCGTGAGGTCCGAGTGCGAAACGCTGCCGCACCACATGATCTCGCTCATGGCATCGTAGTCTTCCTGGTTTTCGACAGCCGTCTTAGATGCTTCCATGACCGTCTTAATCAGGGATTCTGCGACGCGGTCCGTAAAGGCATTTTCCTCTTTGTCGCAGGTGAAGTAGCGTTCGAGTGTGTGCATGAGGATATCGGCAATGCCGCAGACGAGCTGTTTTTTCGGCACGGTGAACGTCAGCTCCGGATTCATGAAGGCGAGGGCAGGGCGGTTTAAAGGGCTGCTCAGTCCGACTTTGCGCATGGTGTCCTCGTTCGTCAGCACGGACGAATCACTCGTCTCGCTGCCTGCGGCGGCAATGGTCAGCACGGAGCCGAACATCATGGTCTTTTCGAGTTTGGCACGTCCCGACCAGAAATCCCAGACATCGATGCCGGGATTGGCCGTGCCGTGGGCGATGGCTTTGGCTGAGTCGATGACGCTGCCGCCGCCGACGGCAAGGATGAAATTGGCTTTGAAGGCAAGTGCCTCGCGGATGCCCTCGCGCACGAGTGCAACGCGCGGATTCGGCTGGACACCCCCGAGCACCTGGAAAGCCAGACCATTCGAGGTCAGCTGGCATTCGATGCGGGAAAGCAGGCCGCTTTTGACGACACTGCCGCCGCCGTAGACGATAAAGACGCGGCTGGCCCCGTATTCACGCAGTTTTTCCGCGACCTGGTCTTCTGCATGGCGGCCGAAGATGATTTCGGTCGGCATTTTGAAATTAAAACTCTGCATAGTACAGCCTCCTAATAATGTATGAAATTGCGAGAATGATTTCTGTATCATATATTAGCGTTGTGCCGCTAAAATCCTGCTTATCTATATTTTTTGTACATCTTTATATTGTATACATTTATAAATTTACAATATCTCTGGATTTTTGATAAAATATCTGTTATGATGTAAAAGTATATGGCGCAAGAAACATAGTTACTATGCATTATTCATATAAAACTGTGTCATCTTCAGGAGGGAATATCATGAAGTCAGAGATCACCATCAAGACGGTGCGCTGCAAGGGCTGCGGCATCTGCGCAGCTTTCTGCCCGAAGTCTGTGCTGGCTGTCAGCGAGCTTGGCAAGATACAGGTTGTCAATGGCGAAGCATGCATCGGCTGCGGCCAGTGCGAGCTGCGCTGCCCGGATTATGCAATTTTTGTGGATAAAGTCAAGGAGGCAGCACAATGAGCAAAGCGAGATTGATGCAGGGCAATGAGGCATGTGCAGAAGGCGCAATTGCTGCCGGCGTAAATTTCTTTGCCGGCTACCCGATTACGCCGTCCACGGAGATTGCCGAGACGATGGCACGCCTGCTGCCAAAACACGGCGGCAAGTTCGTGCAGATGGAAGATGAGATCGCGAGCATGGGCGCAATCCTCGGCGCGTCGCTCGCGGGCAGCAAAGTCATGGACGCGACGAGCGGCCCGGGCTTTTCTCTGAAGCAGGAGCTCATAGGCTATGCGGCTTGCGCGGAAATTCCCTGCGTGCTCGTCGATGTACAGCGCGTGGGCCCGTCAACGGGTCAGCCGACAGCGCCTTCGCAGGGGGATGTCATGCAGGCCCGCTGGGGCACGCACGGCGACCATCCCATCATTGCCCTCGCGCCGTGGAGCGTGCGCGAGACGTACGATGCCACGGTCATGGCCGTAAATTACGCCGAACGCTTCCGCACGCCGGTCATCCTGCTCATGGATGAAGTTGTCGGCCATCTGCGCGAGAATGTCGAGCTGCCGGACCATGTGGAGGTTTACCCGCGCCGCAAACCGAAGAAGACGCGTGCCGAGGGCTATGAGCCGTTTACGCCGGATGAGGACCTCGTGCCGAATGTCGCGGACTTCGGCGAGGGCTATCACATCCATGTGACAGGCCTCATCCATGATGAAACGGGCTTTCCGTCAGGCAGTCCTGAGGTCACGGAGCAGTCCATCCGCCGCCTGCACGAGAAAATCGCGCGTGCCGGCGAAGAAATCATCCATACGGAGTCGTATTTCCTCGATGATGCCGATTATGCCGTCGTTTCGTTTGGCGGCTCGGCCCGCACCGCTTATGAAGCCGTGCTCATGGAACGCAAGAAGGGACGCAAAGTCGGCATGCTGCGCCTCATGACCATTTGGCCGTTTGCCGACAAAGCCATTGCCGAGCTTTCGAAAAAAGTCAAGGGCATCCTCGTGGCCGAGCTCAATTACGGGCAGATTGTCAACGAGGTGCGCCGCGCTGCTCACAGCGACTGCAAAGTTTCGCTCTGCGGCAAATATGATATGAGAGCATTTGAACCGGAGGATGTCACCTCCGCTATCGAAAATATGATTGCAGGAGGTAATGCGTGATGGAACGGAGCTTTGAAAAATATTTCCGCCAGAATCACCTGCCGCATCTCTGGTGCCCGGGCTGCGGCAACGGCATCGCGATGAAAGCCATCGTACAGGCCGTCGAGAAAAAGGGCTGGTCGCAGGATAACACGGTCATCGTTTCCGGTATCGGCTGCTCGTCGAGAGCTTCCGGCTATATGGACTTTGATACGCTGCATACAGCTCACGGCCGTGCGATTCCGTTTGCCACGGGCATCAAGCTTGCCAATCCGGACCTCAACGTCATCGTCATCACGGGTGACGGCGACTGCACGGCCATCGGCGGCAATCACTTCATTCACGGCTGCCGCCGCAATGTCGATTTGACGGTCATCATGTTCAACAACAATATTTACGGCATGACGGGCGGACAGGCCTCGCCGACGACGCCAATCGGCGCCAAGGCCACGACTGCGCCGTATGGCTCCGTTGACCGCACGTTTGATGCCTGCAAACTTGCGGAAGCAGCGGGAGCCACGTATGTGGCGCGTTCGACGGCCTTCCATGTACAGCATATGACGAACATGATTGCCGACGGTCTCGCGAACGATGGTTTTTCCTTCATTGAAGCCATGGTGCAGTGCCCGACGGCCTTTGGCCGCAAAAATCACATGGGCAGCCCTGCCGACATGCTCAAGTGGATGCGCGACCATGCCGTCATGAAAGCCGCATGGGATAAGCTGCCCGCAGAAAAACGCGCGGATAAATTCCCGATTGGCTGCCTCTATACGTCAAGCGACATTGACTACGATGCCGCATACGACCAGGTTATTGAGCGTGCAGGGGGTGCCAAGAAATGAGAAAACAGCTTAGATTATCCGGTTCCGGCGGTCAGGGTGTCATCACGGCGGCCATCATTTTAGCCGCAGCGGCCGTCGATGAAGGCAAACAGGCCGTACAGTCGCAGTCGTATGGTCCGGAAGCGCGCGGCGGTGCTTCGAAGTCCGAAGTCATCATCGACGACGCGCCGATTTATCATCCGCATGTTCTCGTGCCGGATCTCGTGCTCGCCATGACGCAGAAAGCTGCGGATAAGTATTACAAGGATCTGAATCCAGACGGACTCTTGGTGCTCGACGAGCAGCTCGTGCCGAATGTACCGGATTTCCCGCATGTCGTACGCATCCCCATCACGAAGATTGCCATCGAGAAAGTCGGCAAACCGCTTTTTGCCAATATCGTAGCTCTCGGTGCACTTGTACGCCTCACGGGCATTGTCTCGTTTAATTCCATCAAGAAGGCTGTGGCAAATCGCGTGCCGCCGCATACGGTCGAACAGAATATGAAGGCTCTTGAGCTCGGCTGGGAAGCTGCTGCTTCTGCTAAGAATTGATTTTTGTCTGCTGGATAAATGAAAAGGACTGCCGTATGGCAGTCCTTTTTAAATGTGTATTTTTAGATTAGCATATGGCGCATGCAGAGCACGAGAAAACAGACGATAGCCAGACCAAAACTGAAGATTTCCACGCAGCGCACGGGATAAACGCAGTGCAGCGGGATATCGACGACGCGCGGAATGTTGCTCGCGAGCAGGGAGATGGCAATCGAGATGTAGAGCAGAATGTTCGTCAGCGGCACCATATGGACCTCAGAAAAGGCGCGCAGGAGCAGGTAGAGAGAAAAAGCAATGAAGAAATAAGCGACTTTGTCGCCAATATGGAAGTTCATGGGGCCACATCCTTTGGGTATCCAGAAATCAGCAAATTTATGACAACTGCGATATATGCTGTTTAATTCTGCATATAAATAGAAAAATCCTGCCATTTCCAAATGATTTAGAGGGATGACAGGATTTTATGTCGGCAAATTGTCAGCAGCCGCGCAGACCGCGGTAATGCTGGTGTATGGCCATGCTCAGGATGAGCAGCAGAAGACCGGAAAAGGCGAAGACCCAGTGCATGCCGAGGTAGGTCGCGATGAGACCGCCTAAAAGCGGTCCCGCCATGGAGCCGACCTGCTGAGCGGCAAACAGCATGCCGAAAATGCGTCCTTTATAGGAAGCGGGCGTGTTGTTGGCGAGTACGGCATTGATGGAAGGATGAATGCCGCAGAAAAAGAGTCCGCCGACAAACTGCATGATGGCAAAAGGAACGAGCGTGTCCGGAATGCCCTGAATGATCATGCTGATGCCGGCACCGGCCATGCCGAGACACATGGCCCGGAAGAAGCCGCGCCGCTGGCCAAATGTTCCCCAGAATGGCGCCGCGATGGCACCGGCAATGCCGCCGAGCGAGAAGACGAGGCCTGCGACAAAGACGATATTCGGCAGAGGGCCGGCGAGTTTGGCGATGTAGGTCGTGATGACCGGCTGCAGGATCAGGATGACCATCTGCACGAGGGTGCCGCAGAGCAGCATATTGCGAAGAAGCGGCATATGCCAGGGCGAAACAGAGGGCTTTTCTGCCGCTTCCTCGGATTTCGCAGAGGCTTTGTCTACTGGCGGCTCCTTGATGATAAAGGTGAAAATCAGGAAATTTGTAAAGAGGGCGGCCGCTGCGAGGAAAAAGGAATAGCGCATGCCGACAGCCGAGGCAAGGATGCCGCCTAAAAGCGGTCCGACGACGCCGCCGGCTGTCAAAGTCCCCTGCATGACGCCGAGACAGAAGCCGAGTTTCTTTGGCGGGGCATAAAGCGTCATGATGGCGAGGTCCATCGGCCAGAGGCCTGAGGCAAAGCCCTGAAACAGGCGCATGAGCGTGAGCTGTTCCGGCGTCTGCACGATGCCGCCGAGAAAATAACTGACGGACAGGAGAAAACTCGCGCGCATGGCCATGAGGCGTTTTCCTTTTGTATCGGCCATGCGGCCCCAAATCGGCGCCATGATGGCCGACACGAGGAAAGATGCCGAAAAGACGATGCCCGACCAGAGATTGACGTTATCCTCCGAAACACCGAGGTCCATCGTCAGGTACATGGGCAGAAATGGGATGAGCATGGTATAGCTCGAAGACATGAAGAGAATATTACAGGTAAGAATCGCAAGAACAAGCTTCCAATTCAAGAAAAAACCTTCTTTCCGCGGCTGATTGCTTCGTAATCAGGTAATTAACATCTTTTTATTTTATCATGGGAAGGGAAATAAGCAAAGCTTATTCCGCATGCTTGCTTTTTTCGCCTGATGTGGGGATAATAGAAGAAGGTTGTTTCCATATAAAGGAGGCGCAATTTATGTCAATCAAACTTTTTGTGACCGATCTGGACGGGACGCTGCTGCCGAGCGGGGCAGATGTTCCTTCTGAAAATATAAAAGCCGCGCAGAGAGCCGTGCGCGCAGGCGTTACCGTGACGATTGCCACGGGCCGCATGTATCGTGCTGCTTTGCCTGTAGCGAAGGCACTCGGCGTCGACGTGCCCATCATCACCTACAACGGTGCCATGATTAAGTCGACGAAGGGCAGGGTCTATTATACAAATTTCCTGAAGCCGGAAATCATCTGTCAGGTCATTGACTTTTGCCGTGAGCAGGGCTGGTACCTGCAGTCGTACAGCAAAGATGAGCTCTGGGTGCCTGTGCACGATGAGCATGCGCGCCATTATGAGCAGGAACAGCAGATAAAGGCCAATGTCGTTGGCTGGGACGCTCTGAAAGAACACACGGAGGAAGTCTGCAAGCTGCTGACGATTTCCGAGGACAGTGAGGAGACGGACCGCCGCATTGCCGTACTCAATGAGCATTTTGGCCGTGATATCGTGGCCATGCGCTCCAATGCCCGCTACTGCGAAATCGTCAATCCGGGCGTCTCGAAGGCCGAAGGCCTCAAAAGGCTCGCCGAAAAGCTCGGCATTTCCATTCAGGAGACGATGGCCATAGGCGATTCGTATAATGATTTGCCGATGCTCAAGGCCGCGGGCCACAGCGTGGCCATGGGCAATGCGGTACCGGAAGTCAAGGCTGTCTGCGATTATGAGACAGCGTCCTGCGAAGAATTTGGTTTTGCCAAGGCAATTGATACGTTTGTGCTCGGAGGTGGAGCAGATGAGTGAGATGATTGAGAAAGAGAACAAACCGGAAGATGCCTTCCGCCTCGTCATTGTGACGGGCATGTCGGGCGGCGGTAAGACGCAGGCCAGCCGCTATCTTGAGGACCTCGGCTATTTCTGCGTTGACAATCTGCCGCCGGTCTTTATCCCGAAATTCGTGGAGCTCTGCAAGCATGCGGGCGGCCACGTCCGCAAGGTCGTGCTCGTCGTCGATACGCGCAGCCGCGAGTTCTTTGATACGTTTGTCCATATCCTCAACGACATGGACAAGGATGATGTTCCCTATGAGATGCTCTTCATGGATGCTTCGGACCCGGCCATCATCCGCCGCTATAAAGAAACGCGCCGCCGCCACCCGATGGCCCCGTCCTCGCGCATCACGGAAGGCATTGCCAAGGAACGCGAACGCCTCGCACCGGTGCGCGCGAAAGCTACTTATATTATTGATACTTCGGAGCTCCGCAAGGTGGATTTGCGCGATAAGATTCACCGCCTGTTCGGCACGGCCGGAGGCGAGCAGATGAACATCAATGTGCTGTCGTTTGGCTTTAAGTTCGGCATGCCGCTCGATGCGGATATGGTCTTTGACGTCCGCTTCCTGCCCAATCCCTTCTATATTGAATCTATGCGCCATAAGAGCGGCGCTGTGCCGGAAGTGGCGGAGTACATCGCCAAATGGCCGGTCACGAAAGAATTCACGCGCATTCTCGATGAGATGATGGATTTTCTCGTGCCGCAGTACATCAAAGAGGGCAAGAGTCAGCTCGTCATTGCCGTGGGCTGCACGGGCGGCATGCACCGCAGCGTCTATATTGCCAAACACATCTTTGACCGCCTGACGGCACAGGGGTATCCGGCGCGCCTCGAGCACCGCGACCTCATGAAGAACGATGTGCGCGAACATGTACGTGAGGAGTGTTAAGTCATGCATCTTTTGAAATGGCTTTATCCGGGCATGAAGTTCAAGCGCTGGCTGCTGCTGTTTTCCGTTGGCGTCATGCTGGTCAGTCTGGGACTTGCACTTGTTTTCAACTACAAATACCTCGATGTCATTGAAGAAGCCATCTTTCGGGCTGTTTATCTTTGGAAGGGCAGCTATAATTACATGTTCACGACGCTCGTGGGTATTGCCGTGGTCATCGTGGGCATCGGCCTCATGCTGATTGCCACGCGCTTTGTCATTCGTTCGGTCATCACGGTCCTGCTGCCGGACAATTCCGAGCGCCTCGTCGATATCATTTACGAAAAACGCCGTCTTGGCAAGGGCCCAAATATCGCGGTCATTGGCGGCGGACACGGCCTTTCAGTGCTTTTGCGCGGCATCAAGGCCGCGACTTCGAATATTTCGGCCGTCGTAACCGTTGCCGATGATGGTGGCTCGTCGGGCCGCCTGCGCGAAGACCTCGGTATTATCCCGCCGGGAGATTTGCGCAACTGTCTTGTTGCTCTCGCCGATACGGAGCCCTTGATGGAAAAACTCTTTCAATACCGTTTCAAGGGCAAGAGCGAGCTTGCGGGCCATTCGTTTGGCAATCTCTTCATCGCGGCCATGACGGAAGTCACGGGCGATGTCGAGATGGCCCTGCGCGAATCGTCGAAAGTCCTCGCCGTCAAGGGCGAGGTGCTGCCGGCATCGAAGGAGCACGTGCGCCTTGATGCCGTCATGGACGATGGCACGGTCGTTGAAGGCGAGTCGCATATTCCGGAAGTCCACAAGCACATCCGCCGCGTCAAGCTCTTCCCACCGCATGTGCAGCCCGTGCAGGCTGCCCTCGATGCCCTGACAAATGCCGATGCCATCATTTTAGGCCCGGGCAGTCTTTATACGAGCATCATGCCGAATCTGCTCGTCGATGGCGTCGCCGAGACCCTGCGCAAGAGCAAGGCCGTCAAAATCTACATCTGCAACGTCATGACCCAGCCGGGCGAGACCGACGGCTACACGGCTTCCATGCATGCCAAGGCCATCATCGACCACGGCGGACAGGGCGTCATTGACTACATGCTCGTCAACAATGCACCGATTTCCAAGGATATGCAGGAGTACTATGCCAAAGAGGGAGCCTATCCCGTCAAGGTTGACGAAGAGGCCATCAATGCTCTGGGCATTGGCTTTATCAAGGCCGATATCATCAACGAGTCCGATGTCATCCGCCATGACCCGCAGAAACTCTGCCATAATGTCATGAAGATGGTCGATGGCCTGCGCCCCGGCAACGGCAGTGACCATTATATGCGCAAGTCTCACCAATAAGAGGAAATGAAATTTGAGGAGGCGTCGTTTTGCCATCATTTGCCACAGAAGTCAAAAATGAGCTGGCCAGACTGAATTATGAAGAATCCTGCTGCCGGACGGCGGAGCTCGCAGCTCTCCTGCGCATGGGCGCGGCGATGACCTTTGGCCTGCACCATACCTTCGGACTGAATTTTACGACCGAAAATGCAGCCGTGGCCCGCAAGACCCTGCAGCTCCTCAAAAGTGAGGGCGGAGGCATCCGTACGGAAATCACGGTGAGCCGCAGCCGCCGCCTCAAGAAAAACAACAGCTACACCGTCCGCGTCATGCCGGAGCCGCCTGTGACGGCCCTGCTCGAGCACCTTGGCTTTTTGCATGATGAGAGTCTCAACATGGATTCAGACATGGGCATCCTGAAGAAAAATTGCTGCCGCGCAGCTTATCTGCGCGGTGCTTTTTTGGGCGGCGGCAGCGTTAATCGGCCCGAGGCGAGCTATCATCTGGAACTCGTGACAGGGAGCTATGGCCTTGGAAATCTCCTTTACACCCTGATGAAGCGCATGGATTTTCCGGTGGGCTTTACGGACCGCAAGGACGTCTACATTGTATATTTGAAGGAATGCGATGCCATCATCGACTTTTTGGCGATGATGCATGCAGATAAGGCCGTGGAGGCCTTCGAGGTTGCGCGCAATATCAAGGAAGTCCGCTCCCAGGTCAACCGTCTCGTGAACTGCGAGACGGCCAATCTGCAAAAGGCGGTGGATGCTGCCGGCCGTCAGCTGCAGGACATCCGGATTCTGCAGGGCCGTGAGGGCGGGCTGAAAGCTCTGCCGGAACGTCTGCGCGAGACTGCTGAGGCGCGTCTTCAGGACCCCGGTGCGAGCATCGTGGAACTTGGGGACATCCTTGGCGTCAGCAAGTCCGGCGTAAATCACCGCCTGCGCAAGCTGCATGAGCTGGCCATGGCAGAACTATCCGGAAAAGAACAAGAAAAAAAGAACGAGGAAGGGGAGCCTGAAATTTGAGTCGCTTGAAAAAATGGTTATTGAGTTTATGCTTTCTGCTGCTGGCATGCTTCCTCTGGCTGGTCTTTTCACCGGCACCGGAGGGCGTTCCTGTGCTGGAATACCACGAAGTAGCGGATTCTGTAGATGATGACGCTTACATCTATAATGTACCGCCTGAGGATTTCCGTCAGCAGCTGGATTATTTGAAGAGTCAGGGCTATACGACTATCTCCATGCTCGACTACATGAAGGCCAGGCACGGAAAAATGGAACTGCCGGCCAAACCGATCATCCTGACGTTTGATGATGGCTACGAGGATAACTACACGACGCTCCTGCCAATTCTTGAAGAATACGGCATGAAGGCTACGGTCTATGTCATTACCAATCAGATTGGTCAGCCCGACTATCTCAATTGGGACGAGCTGCGCGATATGCAGAACCGCGGCATTGAGATTGGCAGCCATACGGCCAATCATGATCCCTTGACACAGATGGATGCCCAGCGGCGTGAGGATGAAGTCCGTTTGTCCAAACTCCTGCTCGAATGGAATGGCATTCATACGGTCTATACATTCTCGTATCCGAACGGCGCTTTTGACGAAACGATGCCGGCTCTGCTCGAAAAGAATCAGTATCTGACCGCTGTCACGGGGGATGCGGGGCTCAACACCATGGCGACCAATCCGTACCTCATGCAGCGCGTCAATATCCCGCATCCGCGTTTCGGCCTTACGGAATTCAAGCTGAGACTCTGGAAAACGGAGGTATTCACAAAACTCGGCATTCATCAGCATCTTGAAGAGGTGCAGTAAATCGTTTTTTATCAAGACGGTCAGAAAAGAGGAAAAGAGGAATCGATACGTGAATTGTAAGATGAAGATTGTGGCAGGGCTCATGGCCTGTACCATCTCAGCCCTGTGCTTTTCGTCAAATGCCATGGCTGGCAGCCCAGG
The DNA here is from genome assembly GCF_051886055.1 of Mitsuokella apri. Lineage (NCBI taxonomy): Bacteria > Bacillati > Bacillota > Negativicutes > Selenomonadales > Selenomonadaceae > Mitsuokella > Mitsuokella apri. Next base: position 20,269 of record NZ_JBJEXT010000072.1, read on the forward strand.
GGAAACTTCTGCTGCCCTGCAGCAGGATAAACTCATCCAGACTGGGAAAACACAGCTGGCAGAGAAGGCCCTGCAGACTGCCGAGCCAGTGAAGAAGGAAAAAGTCAGGAAGAAAAAGAAGGCACAGGAAACGCAGAAATCGGAGGATACGGTCGTGCGCATTCACCAGAAAGTGGCTGAAATCCTGCGCGAACACATGGCAAAAAATCCGCGCAGGAATCTCCTGAAATCCCATATGATGAAAATATGGCCGGTGGAGTCAAAGGACGAGGGCGGCACGCTGCTCTTTTCGGACAGCCCGGAATCCGTTACGGAAGATGGCATTCTCTATCAGGATGTCGTTCAAGGGGATGCCCGTGTGCTGTATTATCATCTGAACAGCAGCGATGCCGACAAAAAAGTCGCTGTCGTGCTGCAGAGCATGGATAATCAGCCGGCCATCGTGCGCGTGACGCGCGGCGGCACGAGCGACCCCAGCCCGGACTATCTTCATGTTGGCAAAATGACGCAGATGGCTTATTTTGAAGGCGAGGCGTATGGTGATATCTACATCGGCCGCGGCCGCCACCGTCTGCTCCAGGAGAGTATGGATACGACCATTCTGCATCCGGGCGATCTCGTTTACGGCGTTTACGATTTTTCGACCAACAGGCCGGTCAAAGTTTCGGTTATCATGTATCCGGCTGATGCTAATCCATATGAATTTTTAGAGCAGGCACAGGTGCTGCCCAAAGATGAACAGCGCCTGCGCGGCACTTTCCATGGCATGGACCGCGTGATTACTTCCGAAAAAGTCTACGATCCAGCGAATGACGGCATTGTCTATTTCCCTCTGGCTGATGATATCCATGACCTCTACCGCACGGGCATTGATGCGACGGATGGCAGCGAAGTCAAGAACTACGGCAATTATGGCATCCTCTATAAACTGCAGATCCCAACGCTGAAGGGCGGGGCTACGCAGTATTATCTGAGCCCGCTGGGCGGCATTTATGCCGGTGCAATGACGGTTCGCACGAATGGGACGCAGCGCCGCATGATTGAAACCCCCTATGGCAGGCCGTATTTTGGCGATTCGACGCCGCCGGAATCCGACGCCACGCAGAAGGCACGCGAGGAGGGACTGGCCATCCTCACGGATGACACAGAACTTGCTGACCTCGGTTCGTATGAGGACGATACGCCCGTCACGTTTGAATTCTCGCCGCCGGGTGCTTCTAATCTGCCTATTAACATCATCATGATGCCGGCGGAATAAAAGGATAAATAAGCGTTCAGGATATCTCAAAGCGATGTCCTGAACTTTTTTTAACTTTTTTTCAAAATTAGTGTTGACAAAAAGCATAAAACCCTGTAATATATTACAAGTCGCCGCAAGACACAGGCAGACATGAGAAAGACGATTGAGAGCTCCTTGACCGGAAGCCATTCGCCACTATCATGAAAACCTAATCTCTTCAAAAATGAAAAGAAAAAAAGTTCTTGACAGAATGAAGAAACTGCGATATAATAAATGAGTCGCTTGAAGCGAGAATGCTTCGAAAGACCAAGTTGTTCTTTGAAAACTAAAC
>NZ_JBJEXT010000073.1:0-21356 GCF_051886055.1 Mitsuokella apri
CTCAACGTGAGAAGTCATCGGGAACATGTCGACGGGCTGGACTTTTTTTGCCTTGTAGCCGAGCGGTTCGAGGACGGCGAGGTCGCGCGCGAGGCTCGCAGGGTTGCACGAGACGTAGACAATGCGTTCGGGGTGCATATTGGCAAACGTCTTGAGGACCGTTTCCGTGCAGCCGGCGCGCGGCGGGTCGACGACGACGACATCGGCGCGCACGCCCTGTTTGTAGAGGCGCGGCATGACTTCCGTCGCGTCGCCGACAATGAATTCGGCATTGCGCACGTTGTTGTCGCGGGCGTTTTTCTGCGCGTCGAGGATGGCCGGCTTGACGATTTCGATGCCGTAAACCTCATGCGCCTTCTGCGCGAGGAACAAAGTAATCGTACCCGTGCCGCAGTAGGCGTCGATGACCGTCTCTTCGCCCTTGAGGTTGGCAAATTCGAGGGCCTTGTTGTAGAGCACTTCGGCCTGCGCCGTATTGACCTGGAAGAACGAACGCGGCGAGATATGGAACGTCAGGCGGCCGATGCGGTCGAGGATGGTCGGCTTGCCCCAGAGCAGCTTCGTCTCGCGGCCCATGATGACGTTGTTGCGGTACGTCTGGATATTCTGATGCACGCTGACGGCCTGCGGCAGTTTCCTGCGCAGGGCCTTGACGAATTCCTTTTCGCGCGGCAGCTGCTTTGTCGCCGTGACGATGACGACCATGAGCTCACCCTTTTCACCGACGCGGCCGACGACGTGACGCACGACGCCCGTGTGTTTGTCTTCATTGTAGACGGGGATGCGCAGGGATGTAATGATTTCTCTGACGGCATTGACGATTTCGTTATTGCCTTCTTTTTGAATGTGGCAGTCGCGCGTGTCGATGATCTCGTGGCTGCCCTGCGCAAAGCAGCCGATGATCGTCTTTCCCTTTTCACGGCCGACGGGGAACTGCATTTTGTTGCGGTAGTTCCACGGATTCGCAGCGCCGAGCGTCGGCTCGACGAAGACGTCCTTCTGGCCGCCGATGCGCGTGATGGCGTCGATGACCTGCTGGCGCTTCGCCTTGAGCTGGGCCATGTAATCGAGGTGCTGCAGCTGGCAGCCGCCGCATTGGTCGTAAATCTCGCAGACGGGCTTGACGCGGTCGGCGCTTTTTCTGAGAATTTCGGTAAGGCGTGCCCTTGCATACGTCTTCTTGACTTCAGTGATGACAGCCCTGACCTCTTCCCCCGGCAGTGCATAGGGCACAAAGACCGTGAAGTCCTCATAGCGCCCCACGCCCTCGCCGCTTGTGCCAAGCGTGTGAATCTCGATTTCGTATGATTTTCCTTTTTCGACGGGAACTTGATGTTTCATACTTTTTCCTTTCCATTCCATTCGTTATATTATCTTATTATTTTACCGCAAATTCGACCTTTTCGAAGAGCTCCTCTGGTTTTGCAAGGATGACTTTTGCACCGTGTTCGAGAAGTTCTTTTTCTGGGCGAAAGCCCCAGAGCACGCCGACGGGCAGGAAGCCAGCATTGACGGCCGTGTCCATATCGACGCTCGTATCGCCAAAGTATGCGACTTCCTCCGGTTTCACGCCGTACTCCTTCGCCATCATCAACGGCTTCGTCGGGTCCGGCTTAATCGGCAGCCCCGGACGGTCGCCCATGACCGTCGTAAACGTGCCTTTAGGGAACATGCCTCCAATAATTTCATCCGCTGCCTGCTGATGCTTGTTCGTGCAGACCCCCATCGGGATGCCCATGTCTTTGAGCTTATCGAGCAGCGGCTGAATGCCTTTAAAGGGTCCCGTATGGTCGCGGTGATGCTCGTAAATTTCCTGATAGCGCTTCATCGCCTCGAGCACAAACGCTTCGTCCTGAGCCTTATCCTTCGGCAGCGTGCGCTCGATGAGTTTTTTCGAGCCGTTGCCGAGAAAATAGCGGTATTCCTCAACCGTATGCGTTGGGAAACCGTACGACTTGAGCATTTCGTTGACACTGATGGCAAGGTCCTCGAGCGTATCGACGAGCGTGCCGTCGAGGTCAAAAATCGCTGCTTTATACTGCAAAGAGAAGATCCCCTTCCTGAATTTTCCTGAATTTTATTCTATCGCTTCATATGCTGCATTTATTGTTATCTTTATAATAGTTTCGTTTTTTCCTGCAAAAAACCTTCCCCGAAGGGAAGGTTTTCTTACCTACTATATCAATATATCAGTCGGCGAGCTTTTCGGCAAGCATCTTGTTGACCATTTGCGGATTGGCTTTGCCGCGCGTGGCCTTCATGACCTGACCGACGAGGGCGCCGATGGCCTTCTTCTTGCCGCCCTTGTACTCGGCGACGGCCTTCGGATTGGCTGCAATGGCCGCGTCGACGGCTGCCTCGATGGCACCCGTATCCGTGATCTGGACGAGGCCCTTGTCCTTGACGATTTTCTCCGGCTCGTCCGGATTCGTCCACATCTCCTTGAAGACCTTCTTCGCGATCTTGCCGGAAATCGTGTCCTTCATGATTAGACCGATCATCTTGCCAAGACGTTCGGCGCTGACCGGAGACTTCGCGATGTCGAGACCGTCCTCGTTGAGGTTCTTCGCGAGGTCGCCCATGATCCAGTTCGCCGCAAGTTTCGGGTCAGCACCCGTCGCGACGACGGCGTCGAAGTACTCGGCCATTGCGCGCGAACTCGTGATGATGCCGGCATCGTACGTCGAAAGGCCGTAATCCTTTTCGAGGCGGGCGCGGCGGGCATCGGGCAGTTCCGGCAGCTCGCTTCTGTATTTTTCAATCGTCTCTTCGCTCGTGACGATTGGCGGCAGGTCCGGCTCCGGCATGTAGCGGTAGTCGTGTGCGTTTTCCTTGCTGCGCATCGACAGCGTGATGCCGCGGGCCGGGTCGAACGTGCGCGTCTCCTGAATGACATGGCCGCCGTCCTCAAGCACCTCTTCCTGACGCTCAATCTCGTAATTGATGGCATCTTCGAGATTCTTGAAGGAGTTGATGTTCTTCATCTCCGTGCGCGTGCCAAGCTCTTTCGTGCCGGCCGGGCGCAGTGAGACGTTGATATCGGCACGCAGATTGCCCTCTTCCATGCGGCAGTTCGACACGTCGATATACTCCATGATGGCCTTGATCTTTTCCATATAAGCGCGGGCTTCTTCGGCAGAACGCAGGTCAGGCTCCGAAACAATCTCGAGAAGCGGCACGCCCGTGCGGTTATAATCGACGTTGCTCGAAGCGGAATCCTTAATCGTCGTGCCCGAATGCACGAGCTTGCCGGCGTCTTCTTCCATATGGATGCGCGTCAGGCGGATGCGCTTTTTCTCGCCGTCGACATCGATATCGACCCAGCCGTGCTCGGCAATCGGCAGGTCATACTGCGACGTCTGCCAGTTTTTCGGCAAATCCGGATAGTAGTAGTTCTTGCGGTCGAACTTGCTGTACTTGTTAATCGTGCAGTTCGTCGCGAGGCCGGCCTTGATGCCGAATTCGACGACGCGCTTGTTGACAGTCGGCAGGACGCCCGGCAGTCCGAGGCACACAGGGCAGACATGCGTGTTCTGTTCGGCGCCGAAGCCCGTGGCACAGCCGCAGAAAATTTTCGTTTTCGTCTTGAGTTCGCAGTGAATCTCAAGGCCAATGACTGCTTCGTATTTCATCAGTTTTTCCCTCCAAGCTTCGCCATCGTGTTATGGTAGTCCTGACTCTGCTCATACGTATAAGCCGTGCGGATGAGCGTTTCCTCCGCGAGCGGCTTGCCGATGATCTGCAGGCCGATGGGCAGGCCCTTGCTGCTGCGGCCGCACGGAATGGAGATGCCCGGCAGGCCGGCGAGGTTGAGTGGTACGGTGCAGACATCCTGCAGGTACATCTGCAGCGGGTCTGCCATCATTTCGCCAATCTTGAAGGCCGGCGTCGGGGCCGTCGGAGCCATGATGACATCGACTTTCTTGAAGGCTTCCATATAATCCTGCTGTACAAGCGTGCGGACCTTCAGAGCCTTGAGGTAATAGGCATCGTAGTAGCCGGCAGAAAGGGCGTAGTTGCCGATCATGATGCGGCGCTTGACTTCCTCGCCGAACTTCTCATCGCGCGTATTCGTCATCATCTGCACGAGGTCCTCGCCGTCGACGCGCTCGCCGTAGCTGACGCCGTCGTAACGCTCGAGGTTCGTTGCAGCCTCGGCCGGTGCAATCAGGTAGTACGTCGAAATCGCGTACTCCGTATGCGGCAGCGAAATCTCGACGACCTCGGCACCGAGCTCCTCGTACTTCTTGATGGCCGTGCGGATGGCCTGCTCGACCTCGGGGTCCATGCCCTTGACGAAGTACTCCTTCGGCAGGCCGATTTTGAGGCCTTTGACATCCTCGACGAGGGACTTCGTGTAGTCCGGCACCTCGGCCGTGCTCGACGTCGAATCCATCTCGTCGTGGCCGGCAATGATGTTCAGGATATTCGCACAGTCCGTCACATCGCGCGTCAGCGGGCCAATCTGGTCGAGAGAAGATGCATAAGCGACGAGGCCGTAGCGCGAAACGCGGCCGTACGTCGGTTTCATGCCGACGACACCGCAGAACGAAGCCGGCTGGCGGATGGATCCGCCCGTATCAGAGCCGAGGGCCCAGATGGCCGTGCCGGCCGCGACAGCTGCGGCGCTGCCGCCCGAAGAACCTCCCGGCACGCAGTCAAGGTGCCACGGGTTATGCGTCACATGGTAAGCGGAATTCTCCGTCGAACCGCCCATGGCAAACTCATCCATGTTGGCCTTGCCGAGGATGACCGGATTCTCTTTCTTGAGCTTCGTCATGACCGTCGCATCGTAAGGCGGCACGAAATGCTCGAGAATTTTCGAAGCGCACGTCGTCTTCATGCCTTTCGTGCAGATATTGTCCTTAATGGCGCCCGGAATGCCCTCGAGGAAGGAGATTTCCTCCCCCTTGGCAATCTTTTCGTCGACCGCAGCGGCCTGAGCAAGGGCCTCTTCGCGCGTAATCGTCAGATACGCTTCAACGTCGCCCTCGACCTCATCGATGCGCGCAAGCACGTCCTTCGTGAGCTCGGTCGAAGTGATTTCTTTCTTAACGAGCATGTCGTGCAGGACATGCGCCGGTTTGTCATATAATCTCACAGTCTTCCCCTCCGTCAGTCCTCAAGTACCTTCGGCACCTTGAAATAACCATCTTCCTGCAGCGGTGCGTTAGCAAGGGCTTCCTCACGCGGCAGCGACGGCTTCACAACATCTTCACGGAAGACATTCTGCATCGGCAGGGCGTACGTGGTCGGCTTGACGTTTTCCGTATCAACCTGCGAGAGATTATCCATGTACGTCAGAATGGAATCCATCTGCTTGATATACGTCTCGGCCTTGTCCGCCGGCACCGAAAGGCGGGAGAGAACAGCGACGTTCTCGAGATCTTCTTTCGTTACTTTCATATTCTTAATTCACCATCCAAAATTGCATTTGTGAAAAAATAAAAACACGGTTCTATTATAGCACATATCCACCCAAAAAGAGAACCGCCTGCCGAAAGGGACAGGCGGAGTTTTAGAACATGGTAATCGGGTCGATATCAATGGCGACATCGGCGCGCAAATGAAGTTTTTCTTCTTTGAGAAAGTCATGTACAGCATCAAGGTCCATGGTCTTGATGAGCACGACAAAGCGGTAAATGCCGCGGAAGCAGGCAATGACCGCCGGTGCCGGCCCGATGATCTGATGGCCGCGCTGTCCTGCAAAATGAAGTTCAAACGCCTTGACTAGCGCCGTGGCTCTGTCACGCGCTTTTGTCTCGTCCTCATCCTGATAGAGGAGCTTGACGAGGCGGCTGAAAGGCGGATAAAAAAGTTCTTTGCGCAGGGCGAGTTCTTTTTGGAAGAAGCCCTCATAATCCTGCCGAATGCCGCAGGCCACGGCATAATGCGTGGGATTGTACGTCTGGATGACGACTTCGCCGCGCTGCTCATGGCGGCCGGCACGGCCTGCTGTCTGTGTAATCAGCATGAAACAGCGCTCCGCTGCGCGGAAATCCGGCATATTGAGGCTGGAATCCGCGCTGATAACGCCGACAGCCGTGACATTGGGGATGTCGTGCCCCTTCGCGACCATCTGCGTGCCGAGCAGGATATCGTACTCGCCGCGCCGGAAGCTCTCAAGGATTTCCTGATGCGCGAATTTTGACGTGGTCGTATCGCGGTCCATGCGGATGACGCGTGCAGAAGGCACAAGCTCTCTTAGTTCCTGTTCAAGTTTTTCCGTACCGGAGCCAAAATACTTGATATAGCGGCTGCCGCACTTCGGGCAGATATCGGGCACAAGTTCCTGTACATCGCAGTGATGGCACTTTAGCTGTCCGTTCTTATGATAGACGAGCGGCAGACCGCAGTAACGGCAGCGGATGACCTCGCCGCACGAACGGCACATGACAAAGGTCGAAAAACCGCGGCGGTTCAGCATGATGATGACCTGCTGACGGTGCGCAATGGTCCTTTCGATGAGTTCCTGCAGGGCACGCGAGATGATGTGGCGATTGCCCATATGCAGTTCCTGACGCATATCCACGCAATGCACGACAGGCAGGGGCATATCGCCGATGCGGCGCGGCATATTTAAAAGTGTGAACTCCCCTGTCTTGGCGCGGTAATACGACTCAAGGGACGGCGTCGCGCTGCCGAGCAGCAGAACGGCGTCATTTACTTTGGCAATTTTCTCCGCCACAACGCGTGCATGGTAGCGCGGCGATTCGTCCTGCTTGTAGCTCATGTCCTGTTCCTCATCGAGGATGATCAGACCGATATCTTCAGCCGGCGTAAAAAGGGCCGAACGCGCACCGATGATAATGCCGGCTTCCGCGCGCCGCACGCGCAGAATCGCATCATTGCGCTCGGCAAGACTCAGCCGGCTGTGCACGACGACGAGGTCATCGGGGAAATACGCTTTGAAGGCCATGACGACCTGACCTGTCAGCGCGATTTCCGGCACGAGCACGATGACGCGGCGGCCGGCCGCGCGGACTTTTTCCGCGAGCTCGATATAGACCTGCGTCTTGCCGCTGCCCGTGACGCCCTTCAATAAAAAGCCCTGATATTTTGCCGCCTCGATAGCCGGCATTACAGCGTGCACAACCTGCTGCTGGTCATCCGTGAGCTCAATCTGCTGCTTTTTCGCCTTTGCCCCGCGGTAGCTGTCGCGCAGGACGCGGCGGCGGCGCAGCTCAATGAGGCCCGTCTCCGCAAGGTTCTTAACCGTTGCCGGCGTCACCTGCTGTTCTTTGAGCTCTGCCATACTCTGCTGAGGACGTTCCTGCAGCAGTTTCAGCAGATGTGCCTGTGCCTTTTTGCGATGAAACTGCTGCAAAAGCTCCGGCGTCACTTCTGCTGTCAGCACGACAAAGCGCTCATACTGTGCGGCATCGCGCTTCTGCGCTTCGTATTCCTTATGCACGATATGATATTTCTGCATCTTGTCGAGCATATCGGCAAGACCGTCCTGCCATTCCGGCAGAGCTTTTGCCAGTGCCGACTTTTTTTGCGGCCCTTCCTGTAACAGATAATAGAAGATTGCCCTGCAGGCCGGCATATTCATGAGGATATGCTGTGCCTGCGACTCATCGGCCTCATAAAGTACGGAAATATGCAGGCCGCTCTTGCCCGGCATAAAGAGGCGCATGATTTCTGCCAGAGAACAGAGATAAAAATTCGCGAGCCAGCGTGCCACGCGGATCATCTGCGGCGAGAACCAGCCTTCCTCATCGACGGCCGCGATGATATCCTTGAGATTGATGCCTTCCGGTTCCTTTGCGCCCTCGTGTGTCTCGACGACAAAACCCTCGACCTTGCGGCCGCCAAACGGCACAAAAACGCGCCAGCCAGCCTCAATTTGCGCGAGGCTGTCCGGCACACGGTACGTATAAGCCCGTGCAATGCTCTTGACGGGGATATTTACGAAAACATCGGCTGTCTTCATACTAGCGATTCCTTATTTCTTCTATAGAATATACTCCCCATTATACAATAGATTCACTCAACCGACAATCCGACATCGTTGCGCAGCTGCACGGCTTCCGCGATGTGTTTGGCCTCGATATTTTTGGCGTCGTCGAGGTCCGCAATCGTGCGGCCGACTTTGATGATACGGTCATACGAACGCGCCGAAAGATTCATGCGCCGGAACGCCATCTCGAGAAGCTGCTGCGCATCCTGTGTCAAAAAACAGGTTCTCTTTAAAATGGCATGATTCATCTGAGCATTGCAGAAAATGCCGTAAGAGTGCAGTCTTGCCGTCTGCTTAGCCCTTGCCGCTTCCACGCGGCTGCGGATGCTCGCCGATGATTCCGCCTTTTTCGTGGAAGACAGTTCCTGGTACTTGACGCGCGGCACGCGGATATGGATGTCGATGCGGTCGAGCAAGGGACCTGAAATGCGCCGCGTGTAACGCCGGATTTCGCCAGGGGAACACTCACAGGTTCTGCCGCCCTCTTCATCGCCGTAATAACCGCAGGGACAGGGATTCATCGCGCAGACGAGAATCATGCTCGAGGGAAATGTCAGCGAAGCATGCACGCGTGAAATCGTCACGGCCCTGTCCTCAAGCGGCTGCCGCAGGACTTCGAGCGTCGCCTTGGAAAACTCGGGCAGTTCGTCGAGAAACAACACGCCGTGATGGGCAAGCGTGACTTCACCGGGCCGCGGCACACTGCCGCCGCCAATCATCGCAACCATGGATGTCGTATGATGCGGACTGCGGAACGGCCTCTGCCGCACAAGGCCGCCGCCCTGCGGCAGGAGCCCGGCAATGCTGTAAATTTTTGTGACTTCCAAGGCCTCTTCGCGCGTCAGGCGCGGCAGGATGGAACTCAGGCGCCGCGCGAGCATCGTCTTGCCGGAGCCCGGCACGCCGACCATCAGGAGATTGTGGCCGCCCGCGGCAGCAATCTCAAGGGCCCGCTTGGCCTGAAACTGTCCCTGCACATCGGCAAAATCCTCCAGAAGCGGCGAATCTTCCTCTCCTTCATCCGGCACGGCAGGCTGCAGGGCTTCCTGCCCGTTGAAAAAAGCCACGGCCTGGCGCAGATGGTCGAGTATATAAACCTGAATGCCCTCGACGAGCAGGGCTTCATTGGCATTGCCGCGTGCGACAAAGACGGAAGTCAGCCCCTCTTTCCGCGCTGCGATGACCATCGGCAGGATGCCGCGTACGGGCCGGCACTCCCCTTCAAGCGACAGTTCCGCCGCAAAAAAAGATTTCTGCAGGCAGTCTACCGGCAAAACGCCGTAAGCCGCCAAAAGCCCCATGGCAATCGGCAGATCGAGTCCGGGACTGTCCTTGCGAATGCCGGCCGGCGCGAGATTGATGGTGACTTTTTCCTGCCGCAGCTGAATGCCCGCATTGCGTATGGCCGTGCGCACGCGCTCTTTTGACTCGCGCACAGAAGTGTCGGGCAGTCCGACGATATCAAAAGCCGGCAGCCCTGCCGCTGAATCGACTTCTACCGCAATGATGAGGCCATCGACGCCGAGCGTCGTACCGCCAAAAGACCTTGCAAACAAGAGAATCCCTCCTCACTCCGTCTTTCTTTTCTTTTCCTATTCACACCTCAAAGGCTCCCCGCAGATGATTGAAGGACCACGTTTTCCCCGCTGCATAGACCTCTAAGACATCAAAACGACAGAGGTAGCTCTCTAGATGCCTCTGCCGCAGAAACCAGCGTGCAGACTGGATGATTTTCTGTTGTTTATGATAGCCAACAGCCGCGGCCGGCCGCCCAAAGCGGCGCGTACGCCTTGTCTTGACTTCGACAAAGACGACAGTCTGTCCGAGGCGCGTAATGATATCGATTTCTCCCTGCGGCGTACGAAAATTGCGCGCAAGGATTGCGTGACCCTGACGTTCTAAAAAAACAGCAGCCGCTTCTTCGCCCTGACTGCCCAGCAGTTTCGCATCATTTGTTGCCATCGCCTTTTCTCCATTTTAGACAAAATTGCTATTAATTCTTATAGATTTATTATAGAATGTCTACTGGAGATAGTCAAGCCATTAAAAATCTCGTACCAGTGAACGAACCGGTTCAAAAGAACGGCGGTGAATGGGACAGGGGCCATATTTTTTTAAGGCTTCAATATGCTGCGCCGTACCATACCCCTTATGCTGTGCAAAGCCGTATTCCGGATAAATCTTATCGTATTCATCCATAAGCCTGTCACGCGTGACTTTGGCAATGATGGAAGCAGCCGCAATCGAAGCCGATTTTGCATCGCCCTTGATGATGGGCAGAGACGACATCGGCAGATTTTCAAGCGGCACGGCGTCGATGAGGACCTTCTGCGGCTCCGGCCGCAGGGAGAAAATGGCCTCGTACATGCCATTGATCGTCGCCTGATAGATATTGACGCGGTCGATGGTCTGCGCATCAATGAGAGCCGTGCCCACGGCAAGGGCCTTTTCCTGAATCTCGTCAAAAAGTTCCTCGCGGACCTTGGCTGAGATTTTCTTCGAATCGTTGAGCTTCGGCAGACAAAGATCATGCGGCAGGATGACAGCCGCGACGGAAACAGGACCTGCCAAAGGGCCGCGTCCTGCCTCATCGACGCCCGCGACAATCTCGTATCCCTCTTTCCATGCCTCATGCTCATAGGCATACATCGAAAGAAGCCGCGCGTGTTCGGCCTGCATTTTTTCATAGCGGTGCACGAGTCTTGCCGTGGCCTTGCGCGAATCTTCCCGGCAGGCCGCGAGGAATTCCTCACTGACCTCACCAGAATTCAGGGCCGCCTCAAGCTCTTTTATCGTATAATCTGCAATTGCTTTCATTTTGATTCTGTGCACCCGCCTTCCGGCACTTTAGGCATTTCTGGAACTTCGTCAAGCGTCACAAGTCCGAGTTTGCCGCTGCGGAACTCCGTCAGCACGATATTCTGCGCCTTTTCAAGGTCCACGACACCGCCCTTCACGAGGCAGCCGCGCTTGCGGCCGATGGCCTCGAGAAGCGCGAGACCGTCTTCCGGCATCTCGCCCTTGAATTTAAAGCGTTCCTGCAGACGCTCGGGATAATCGCGGCGCATGACGGATAAAAGCAGGGCCGTGACCTGCTCGCGGTCGTAAATATCATCGTTGATGGCTCCCGTAAACGCGAGCTTAAGGCCCACGGTCTGGTCCTCAAACTTTGGCCAGAGAATGCCCGGCGTATCGAGAAGGTCAAGCGAAGCGCCGATCTTAATCCACTGTTTTGCGCGCGTCACACCCGGTTTGTCGGCGGCCTTGGCCTTGACGGCACCGGCGAGACGGTTAATGAGAGACGATTTGCCGACATTCGGGATGCCTAAGATCATGCAGCGCGCTGCCCGCGGACGCCCGCCATTCTTGACAAAGCGGTCCGTCTTCGGCCGCGCAAGTTCTTCGGCCTGACGCACGAGCTGCTTCATGCCGCGTCCTTTGACCGAATCAATCGCGACAGCCGGCAGCCCCTGCGCGCGGAAATACGCAAGCCAGCGCTTCGTGCTGGCCGCATCGGCAAGGTCCGACTTATTGAGGGCGATGAGCCGCGGCTTGTCCCTGATGATTTCCGCAAGCATCGGATTGGCACTGCTCGCAGGGATCCGTGCATCGAGAAGCTCGATGACCACATCGACGAGTTTCAGATTTTCCTCAATCAGGCGCTGTGCCTTTTTCATATGTCCCGGGAACCACTGAATGCCCGGCAGTTCATTTCTTTTTTCCTGTTCCATGTATCTTCCTCCGCAAAAAATTTATCTTCATTATAACATAGCCGGCATTTTAAGAGAAACTCCTCTTTCATCATGATACAATAGATATTATACAAGATGACAAGATGACATGATATCATGATATAATGAAACTATCCGGATATGGATATGGATTCAGTCAGGAGTGATTTACATGAAAAAATATGCCTTGATTCCTGCCCTTGCCCTGACGGCCTGCGCCGCCTTCATGCCTGTGGCTTCCGCATCATTTGGCACGGGCATCGGCGTGTCGTTTCCGACCTCGGGCTCGCACAGCACGGAAATCGTGCCGTCCTATGCAGCTTTCAGCTTTGACAATATCGTTGAAGAACTGACGGTCGAGCAAAAACACGGCCGTCTCGTCATGGAGCTCAAAGTCACGAACGACGGCGACAGCGACTATTCCATCGCCCACCGCGACGGACAGGTCTATGACTTCGCCATCCTCGACAAAAACGGCAAGACGCTTTACCAGTGGTCGAATGGCATGGCATTCACGCAGGCCCTGACAAGCTCGTCTGTCGCTGCCCATAAGAGCGAAGTCTACACGGCTGAACTTGACAGCAAGGCCTATCGCAAAATCAAAGAAGACGGTGTCCTTGTGACGGCCTGGCTCGTCGACACGCCTTACAAAATCACCACGCGCATGCCGACAAAAGTCGGCAGTTCCACGCCTGTGACCCTGCACGGCGGCATCATCATCGGCAACGGTCCCTGGTACGATGATTGAGCTGACAGCATCGACAGGCAAACAGCCAGACAAAATGTGACGAACCCCCGCGATTATGCTATACTAGAAGGAATCAATTGATAAAATCTCGATTTGTTAGTTCAAAAAACAAAAGGATGTGTATCATTTTTGGATAGTACAGACGCGGGCCTTTTGCTCGTCTTAGTTTTCCTTTTTCTCATCGCCAGTGCCTTCTTCTCCTTGATTGAAACGGCTTTGACCGAAAGTCACCGCGGCCGTCTTGAAAAGCTCGCGGAAGACGGCAATGCCGATGCAGAAGCCGCGCTCGGCCTGCTTGAAAACGTCGAAGCGCCGCTTTCCCTTGTGCAGGTCGGCATCACGCTCACAGGCCTCCTGCTCGGCCTCTGCACGGGTGCCTTTGTCGCACCGTTCCTCGCCGGTTTCATCAGCTTTCTGCCGCATGCCTCAGCCATCGCGATGATCGTGAGCATCGTCGTCATGACATATATCACGCTGCTCTTCAGTGAATTTCTGCCGAAGAAAAAAGCGGCCCAGAACCCTGAACACATGTTGATGAAATACCACGGCATTGTCGCACGTCTCACAAAACTTGCGCGTCCGTTCATTAAATTTCTTTCAGGCTCAGCCAACGGCGTACTGCTGCTGCTCGGCATCAATCCGCATGTCGAAGACACCGTCACCGAAGATGAAGTCAAGGACCTCATCGAGCAGGGTACAGAGGACGGCACGTTCGAAAAGTCTGAACAGGCCATGGTCGACCGCATCTTCCATATGAGCGACCAGACGGCCTACGCCCTGATGACGCCGCGTACTCAGATGCTCTGGCTTGACCTCACGGATTCCCTGAAGCACAATCTGCGCATCATCCGCGAGCATCCGCAGAATGTCTTCCCTGTCGGCCGCGAGAATCTTGATGATTTCTGCGGCGTACTCTACGCCAAAGACCTCCTCAATGCCTCGCTCGAGCGCAAATCCCTCGACCTTGCGCAGTACATCCGCAAGCCGATGTTCGTGCCGCGCTCCATGGAGACCTTCCGCGTACTCAACAAATTCCGCGATACCGGCATTCACGAAGCCATGGTACTCGATGAATACGGCGGCGTCATCGGCTTCATCACGCTGAACGATATCCTGCAGGAAATCATCGGCGACTCCATGTCGAATGTCGAGCCGGACCCCATCCAGTTCACGCCGCGTGACGAAAATTCGTGGTATGTTGACGGCCTCTGCTCCATTGACGATTTCAAGGAACGCTTTGATATCGCAGAACTCCCCGATGAAGACCACGACCACTACCAGACGATGGGAGGTTTCCTGACTTCTTACTTTGGCTACATTCCCAAAGTCGCAGAAAAATGCAGCTGGAACGCCTTTACCTTCGAAGTCGTCGACATGGACCGCGCCCGCATCGATAAGATTCTCGTGACGCGCGAGGAAAAACCAGCAGAAGAACCGGCAGCGGACGGCAAACAGCCAGCTGCTGAAAACTCCACTGAAACAAAATAACACGATACAAAAGCTCCGGCCAGACAAACGTCATGGCCGGAGCTTTTTGCTTTTATTTATTTACTTTTATTATAGGAAGATTCTCTTCAGACATCCTGACGGGAATCCGTCTTATCTGTCTTATCTGCCGCATCTGCAACTGCAGCAGCATTTTTGTCCGAAGCTGGCTCTGCAGCCTTTTCAGGAGCTTCAGGCTGCTCATCCTCGCTGTTCAGGCAGGCGAGCTTCTTGGCCTTCTCAGCATCTTCTTTGGCATCTTTTTCTTCATCTGCCAAAAGTTTCTGCTCGGCCTCTTTGACTTCCTCTGCTTCTGCCTTATCGCCCTCGAGGATCTTCATGAACTCTTCGCCCGTGATGGTCTCCTTCTCATAGAGGAACGAAGCGAGTTCATCGAGTTTGTCGCGGTGCTCCTCAAGGAGTTTGATGGCCTTCTCATGCTGCCTGCGCACGAGTTCGACCACTTTTTTATCAATCATCTGCTGCGTAGCCGACGAGCAGGCAAGGCTCGTATCGCCGCCGAGGTAGCGGTTGTTGACGGTCTCCATCGCGACCATGTCGAATTCATCGCTCATGCCATAGCGCGTGATCATCGCGCGGGCAAGTTTCGTCGCCTGCTCGATATCGTTCGAGGCACCCGTGCTGACGAGGCCGAATTTGACTTCCTCAGCGGCACGGCCGGCCGTGAATGTCGCAATTTTATTTTCGAGTTCTTCACGCGACAGGATGTATTTATCCTGCTGTTCGACCTGCATCGTATAGCCGAGAGCACCCGATGTACGCGGGATAATCGTGATTTTCTGGACCGGTGCAGAATGCGACTGCAGGGCAGCGACAAGTGCATGGCCGATTTCGTGATAAGCAACCGTGCGTTTCTCCTGGTCCGACAGAATGGCATTCTTTTTCTGATAACCGGCAATGACGACCTCGATGCTTTCCTCGAGGTCCGCCTCGGTTACACTGTCACGGTGCGAGCGGACCGCGCGCAGCGCGCCCTCATTGATGATGTTCGCGAGCTCAGCGCCCGAAGCACCGGCTGCCATGCGCGCAATCGTATGGAAGTTGACATCGTCTGCCAGGCGGACCTTTTTCGCATGGACCTTCAGGATATCCTCACGTCCCTTGAGGTCCGGCAGTTCGACCGGCACACGGCGGTCAAAACGTCCCGGGCGCAGGAGTGCGGGGTCCAGCGACTCCGGACGGTTCGTTGCCGCGAGGATGATGACGCCCGTATTGCCTTCAAAACCATCCATCTCCGTCAGGAGCTGATTGAGTGTCTGCTCGCGCTCGTCATTGCCCATCGCAGCACCCGTACGCTTCTGGCCAATGGCATCAATCTCATCGATGAAGACAATGCACGGCGCCTTTTCCTTGGCCTGTTTGAAGAGGTCGCGGACCTTGGATGCACCCATGCCGACGAACATCTCGACGAATTCAGAGCCGGCAATCGAGAAGAACGGCACACCGGCCTCACCGGCAACAGCCTTCGCGAGCATCGTCTTGCCTGTGCCCGGAGGGCCTACCAGGAGAACGCCCTTTGGCATCGAAGCACCGATGCTCGTGTATTTATCCGGATTATGCAGATAATCGACAATCTCAGAAAGATTTTCCTTCGCCTCATCTTCACCGGCCACATCGCTGAAATGAATGCCCTCGGAAGACGGCACATAAATCTTGGCCTGATTTCCAGAGCCCCCGAACATCATCGAATTGCCTCCGGCCTTATCCATGATTTTGCGGCTCATATACTGGCCAATCGCAAAGAAGATAATGAGGGGCAGAATCCAGGCGAGGAAGAAGCTCATGAGCGGCGAGGTCTCTTCCTTGATATCCTGTGTAAATGTTGCCCCTGATTCCATCAGGCGCTGCGCCAGTGTCGGGTCATTCATGATGCCCGTCTTGTACTTCTTATGGTCATTCTTGACCGTATAGAGAATCTGATTCGACTGAATTTCTACATGGTCAACGGTCTTATCGTCGATGCACTGCATGAACGTGCTGTAATCAACCGGTTCAATCTGCGCCTGTTCCATATAAGGACGGGCCATCTCATTGAACAGCAGGATGAGCGCCAGCACGACGATATAGTAAAATGCCATTGGCTTTTTCGGCGATTTGACTTCTTTCATAAGATTCACCTCCAAATAAATAAACAAAAAAGAAAGGATAAAGAAAGGCCCCCGCGGCCTCGCGCGGGGGCACAGTCATGCCTGTACGTAAAGCGTCTTGACGACAATGTCAACTTCATGCACAATCATGCCCGTCATGAATTCGACGGAACTCCTGACCTTTGTCTGTGCCTGCTTCAAAAGTGTCGGGATATGATTGCCGTAAGTCAGCACGACATTGCAGGAAATCGTGAGACCCTGGTCTTCATCGCCGACAAAGAGATGTTTGACTTTGACATCGCTGACCTTGCTGAAAGGCCCTTCTGCCATGATGACATGGTGAACGATTGACTTGATGGTCGCATCATCGATGATGAGCTTGCCGTAATAGCTGAAAACCGGCCGCACAATGGATTTTTCACCAAGGCGGCGCCGCCTCGTCGACGAGCGCTTAAAAAAAGACTGCAGCGGGTCTATAAGGTAGCCTGAAAAATGAGGCTTGAGCTCAATAGTCGGCACCGGAATGATGTGCTTCCCCTGCTTGATGCGGTAAAAACGCGCCTTCTCCATCTCAGAACGCGTGGCGATATCCTCAATGCGGATGATTTTGGCGATAGGCGGCAGATGCAGGGCCCTCGTAATCTTCTGCACCATGTTCTCCGACGTGCCGAGAATCAGGATGCGATGAGGCTTGGTTTCCTCAATCGCCTTGCGGACTTCTTCGGCATGACCCGGCAGGATAAAAATCGCTCTGCGGACCGCCATAATCCTGCTTTTTTCTTTTTTAGCAGAATGGCCCGCGATGATTTTACCGTCTTTAATGAGAATGCCGTCATCAATGATGGCATCCGCATGATTTTTATGTGCTACAATCAGTGCACGATGGCTTTTGCCGGTCCCGCTCGGACCGACTAAGGCAATGACGTCCATCTATTCTCCCCTTGCTTTCAGAGTTTCTGTGCCGGACGGTAAAGTTTCTCCGCCCAGCAGTCGTCGATGGTAAAGATGCCAACTTCCTGAGGATAACGCGTGGCAAAGCCGTGAAAGTCAGAGCCTCCCGTCACCATGAGGTTATAACGCTTCGCCATATCCATGTAGCGCTCCGTGTCTGCTTCATCATGCTGCGGGTAAAATACCTCAAGCCCCTCTATGCCGCGGCAGCAGAGGTCTTCCACAAGTCTGTCATCCCCTATGAGCTTAGGATGGGCCAGTACCGGCGTACCGCCTGCCGCTTTGATGAGTTCGATGATTTCTTCGACTTCAAGGTGATAGTGCGGCACATACGCGGGCTTCCCCTTCATCAGCATCGTTTCAAAGGCCTCGCGCACAGTCGGAAAATATCCTTTTTTCACGAGGACGCGGCCGATATGAGAACGGCTGATCGAGCGGCTCGCACCAGCGATGGTCAAAACTTCCGTTTCGCTGATCTCATAGCCGAGCTGCTGCAATTTCCCCACCATCTCGCTGAAACGCGTCCAGCGTGCTTCTGTGACATCATTGAGCTTATCGACGAGTTCACCATAATAGATATCAATGTTATATCCTAAAATATGAATCTCACGGGTCGGATGATGGGCACTGAATTCGATGCCTGGGATAATGTGAATTCCTCTTGCAGGGTAAAGACCGTTCTCATACAGATGGCTGATTCCTTCCACCGTATCGTGGTCCGTGATGGCCATATAAGATAAGCCTGCTTCCTTTGCCTTAGCCACGAGTTCCTCGGGGGTCAGTTTGCCGTCCGAGTACGTCGTGTGCATATGCAGATCACTTGGCATCCTTATTTCACTCCTAAATCGTATCTGGAATTCGGTAAAGAGCGTTTACCGCGGTTCTACAATCAGCTTGATAGCGGTACGCTCTTCGCCGTCAATCTTGATATCCGTGAAAGCCGGGATACAAATGAGATCTACGCCATGCGGGGCAACAAAACCACGGGCAATGGCCACGGCTTTGACCGCCTGATTCAAGGCTCCTGCCCCTATGGCCTGCATCTCAGCACTGCCATTCTCACGGATAACGCCAGCTAAGGCACCAGCTACAGAATTTGGATTCGATTTCGCAGAAACTTTCAAGATTTCCATGATGAGCATGACCTCCTTGTTGATCAACTGCTGGAATATTCAATGCTATTCATGCTGCAGCGAATACCGGAACGATTGTTTAATCTACAAAATACCTACTATTTACTTACTATCCAAAACTATTACTAGTTCTATTTATTCGGCGCGTACCCCTGAATTCCTTCTTTTTCGCTTCACTTTCTAGAAAAGAGAAAAGACATTCGTCTTTTAGCAAATCAAAAGTCTTCTTCCCGCAGCAATATGCGCTCAATGCCAACTGTCTTATTTGCTGCGTCATCAATTTCAACTACGAATGCTGAATACACGCAGGGCCCCTCGGCAACGTCAAAACGCACGGGCATGGCCGTCGTGAACTTTCTCAAAATCAAATCCGTCTTGACGCCGAGCACGGAATCATGCGGACCGACCATGCCGAGGTCTGTGATGTAAGCCGTCCCCTTCGGCAGGATGCGTTCATCCGCTGTCTGCACATGCGTATGCGTACCGACCACGCCATTGACGCGGCCATCGAGGTACCAGCCCATGGCGATTTTTTCAGAAGTCGTCTCTGCATGGAAGTCAAGGAAAATAATATCACATTCGTCTTTCATCTCATGCAGCAGTTCTTCGACTTTCTGGAACGGACAGTCGAGTGGCGGCATAAAGGCACGTCCCGAAAGATTCATCACGCCGATATTCTTTGCCTTAAAAGGATACGAGCACCAGCCCCTGCCCGGTGTTCCCTCTGGGTAATTGGCCGGACGAATCAGGAAAGGCTCTTGATCGATGAATTCCAGTACATCTTTTTTATCCCAGACATGATTGCCCGATGTGATGATATCCGCGCCGCCGCGGTAAAGCTCGTCGAGTGATTTGCGCGTAAAGCCCTTGCCGCCCGCAGAATTCTCACCATTGACGATGACGACATCGATTTTCTTTTCCGCGCGCAGACGCGGCGTAATTTTGCAGAATGCCCGTCGGCCGGCATGGCCGATGACATCTCCCACCAACATGACTTTCAAAATTTTTTCCTCTTTTCTATCTTTCGGCGTTTCCGCACCTCATCAGCAGCGAACTCAGCGATTATAGACCACCACGCGGTCTCCCTCGCGCAGTCCGACCATATGCATGCGGAACTGAATTTCCGCGGCCTGACCGAGCATCTGGTCCAATAATTCACTCTGCACGGCAGCAAAATCCTGTTCAAGCGTTTTGAGCGAGTGGCTGTCGACCAGCAGGTTCCTGCCAAAATGTTCCGTAAAGAGACGCGCTATCAACGTCAGCTCATCGCGCTCCAGCGTCGCCACTTCACGCTCCACATGGAACATGACCAGCTTATGTTCCGCCGCGATTTCCTCGCCCCGGATTTCCAGATAGGGCTCCGTGCCGTCCATGAGCGCATGATACGTTGCAATGCTCTCAGAGAGCAGTTTCGTAAAAGCATCGAGCGCCTGCGGCGGATAACTGCCGCGCAGCACAAAATCAAGGGTCAGAGCAACCTTCTGCGGATCATAGGTGACCGAACTGATTTCCGGATAACAGACAAGAAGCGACGCTAAAAACTGAATCCCTGCTTTTTCCTCCGACTGTTTCCGGCGCTGTGATTTAAATCCAAACATGATAGTTCCCTCTTAACAGACTGAGGGTCCGGGACTTCGCCCCGCACCCTCAGTACAGCAGATTTCTTTATTTTGCATAATCGACGACGCGCGTCTCACGGATAACCGTGGCCTTGATCTGGCCAGGATATTCGAGCTCGTCTTCGATTTTCTTGACAATGTTATGAGCAAGAGCCGCAGCTTCTGCGTCATCCACCTTATCCGGTTTGACCATGACGCGAATCTCACGGCCAGCCTGAATGGCAAAGCAGCGTTCGACGCCGTCGAAGGACTCGGCAATCTCTTCGAGGCTCTTAAGGCGTTTGAGATACGATTCAAGGCTCTCACGGCGTGCGCCAGGTCTGGCAGCCGAGACAGCATCAGCAGCAGCGACGAGCACGGATTCGACGCTCGTTGCTTCGACATCACCGTGATGCGACAGAATCGCATTGATGACATCCTTCGATTCGTGATACTTGCGGGCAATATCGGCACCGATGGTCGTATGCGAGCCCTCGACCTCATGGTCAATGGCCTTGCCGATATCGTGCAGCAGACCGCCGCGTTTGGCGAGCATGACATCACAGCCGAGCTCTGCAGCCATGACACCGGCGAGATGCGAGACCTCGATAGAATGATTGAGTACATTCTGGCCGTAACTCGTGCGGTAGCGCAGACGGCCGAGCAGGCGAATGAGCTCCGGATGGAGTCCGTGCACGCCCGTCTCGAATGTTGCCTGTTCGCCGGCTTCCTTGATGCGCTGGTCGACTTCGCGTTTGGCTTTCTCGACCATTTCCTCAATACGGGCCGGATGGATGCGGCCATCCTGAATGAGCTTCTCAAGAGCAATGCGCGCAATTTCGCGGCGCACCGAATCAAAGCCCGACAGGATGACGGCTTCCGGTGTATCATCGATGATGAGATCGATGCCCGTCAGCGTCTCCAGTGTGCGGATATTGCGGCCCTCACGGCCAATGATGCGGCCTTTCATCTCATCGTTTGGCAGAGCTACGACCGAGACCGTCGTCTCAGCGACATGGTCTGCAGCGCAGCGCTGGATAGCCGTAGAAAGAATCTCGCGCGCCTTCTTGTCGGCCTCGTCCTTCGTCTGCTGGACGTATTCCTTGATTTTCATGGCCTTTTCGTGCTTGAGTTCTTCCTCAGCCTCGGCCATGAGCATCGTGCGTGCCTCGTCGGACGTCAGTCCGGAAATGCGCTCCAGTTCAGCTTTCTGCTGTTCATGCATCTCATTGACAGCAGCCTGGCTCTTGTCGAGACGAACCTCTTTGCGCGTCAGCGCTTCCTCGCGTTTTTCGATGGAATCCAGCTTGCGGTCAAGATTTTCCTCTTTCTGCACAACGCGGCGTTCCTGACGCTGGAGCTCCGAACGGCGGTCTTTCGTCTCACGTTCCAGTTCCTGACGCAGGCGATGGATATCTTCCTTCGCCTCGAGTAAAGCTTCTTTCTTTTTCGTCTCGCCACGTTTGGCTGCATCATCTACAATTCGTTTTGCTTCAGCTTCCGCCGAACCGATCTGGGACTCTGCCGTGCGTTTGCGCATGACATAGCCGCAGCCCGCACCGACGATCACTGCTACTATTACCGCTAATATTATTGTAACGATAATATTCACCCCCCTTTTCTTTTTTTGCTTTCATGC
>NZ_JBJEXT010000074.1:0-74131 GCF_051886055.1 Mitsuokella apri
CGCATAAATGCTGCAGGATTGCGGGAATAAAGAGCAAGGCAAAGCACTACAAGTACAAGAAGCCGGGCGATCCGGGAAGAATATTCCCGAATCTGCTTTCTGCAGAGCTCAACATTGACGGGCCGCTTCAGTGCATTGTCAGCGACATGACCGCTTTCTGTGTCAAGGGCATCTATTATGAGCTAACCTTGTACATGGACCTCTGGAACAATGAGATTGTCAGCCATGCCCTGTCGGCAAAGCGCGGAGACCGGATGACATACATAAGCGGCTTGAAAGACCTTCTCGAACTCAAAAAGGCCCATCCTGAATACGAGATGATTCTTCATAGCGACCAGGGCTCTGTTTATGCCTCGAAGGCGTATAACGAACTTCTGCCCATGTATGTGAATCGATCCATGTCACGCGCTGGAACGCCTACGGACAACGCTGCAATGGAGTCCATTAACGGCTGGATTAAAGCCGAGATGTTTATGGATCTCCATGTCACCGGTGAAAAACCGGTAGAGCAGGAAATTGACGACTACATTGTATTTTTCAATGAAGAGCGTCCAGCATATTCGCTGAATTATCTTACTCCAAAACAGTACAGAGAAGCGCATGCCGCATGATTTGTTGATGAATGCCCAATTCTAAGGCAGCTGCTGTCCTGCAATTTCAGTAGCGATGTCCGGGGCGCTGCTCTAGATGTATAAAACCAAAATAATAAGTGATTAGATTTTATGTAGTCGTGTCCAAAAAGTGTTGACTACTGCACCTGCTATCCTAGAAGTAGCGATGAAAGAACGGAAAGGGCAAAAATGGCTGCCTTTCCATGTACCTTGGATAGGAGGGGATTCTTTATGGATAATAAGGAAGAAAAAACTATTGAACAGCGTCTGTCGGAGACAGCCGATGAGCTGCAGGAACGCATCCGTTATTATGGGGAAAGCAAGGAAGGGCAGGAAGAGGTTCGTCAGACGGTTTATCAGGCGGGGCGCGTCATTGGCGGCGCGGCCAATCTCATCTGGACCATTGCCAAAAGCGCGGCAGGCTGCATGGCACGCAAAGCCTGTGATTATTACGAGGCGGGCCAGAAGGCCAAAGAGGGGCAGTACAAAGAGGCAGGCAAAAAAATCGTGGATATCCAGATGCGGCGTGTAAAAGGTACCGCCATGGCCGCGGCGACGGCAGCCGGCACGGTCTGCAACGGCGTCAAGGCAGCCTGCACGAGTGATACGGAGGCTGCAAAAAAATTCCGCCATGGACTGCGCAACTGCGCAATCGTTGGCGGAACGGTTTTGCTTGCCTCAGAGGCTGTGGATGCTATTGATGGGATAGATTCGGCAGAAGCAGCTTCTGCCGATGATGATGCTCACGACATAGGTACAGATTATGGTGATCCTGCAGATTTGCCGGATGCCGATGGAGCAGGCGATTTATTGCCATCAACCGATATCGATGATCTGCCCGGTGTCGAAGACGGTATGCTCATTGATGATTCGCCCAACAATTTGGCCGAAATGGCCGAAGCCGGCGAATTCAATGATACGCATCATGTAAGCGAAGTCATCCGCAGTCAGGATGCCCGCATGGAATTCTTAGCACAGCATGATCTTGAACGCATCCCGAGCGGCTGGGAAATTCACCATGTCGTACCGCTCTGCGAAGGCGGTGCAGATTCGCCCGATAATATGGTCCTCTTAAAAGCAGAAGACCATGACTGGATTACCACGCAGCATCGTCTTTTCTACGGCTGGCCAGGTCCGGAATATTGGGGTCAATCCTGAATATTTTGCCAGGCAGCCAGCAAACGCTCTATGATGGCCTGACGCATCGGCTCCGGTGATAAAACGGCAGCTGCGGCACCGAGCGAAATAATCTGCTGCAGGATATCTTCACGGTCAAAATCATAATAATAGATAGTCAGGGTGTAGATATCCTGGTCTTCGTCATAACTGGCTTCTTTGTCGTAGGACGCAAACATCATAAAACAGCGTTCTACGGCATTATTTTTACGCGAAACTTCAATGCATACGGACCGCCGACGGCTCTCCAAGAAGTCCTGAAAGGCCTGCTCCGTGGATGCCGGAATGGATTTCTCCAAGATATGCACGTCAATCAGACTGGCGATATTGATTTTGACTGCACGCTGCTCTTCTTCCTGCCAGATGATTAAATGACAGCGATTGGCCGCCGCATCATACTCCAGCCGACACGGTGCACAAGCCCCCTCATGCAGCCGTCCCTGCTGATCGCGGCTGCGGTAATACAATTTTTTCTTCTGATGCAGGGCCTGCCAGATGACAGTTAATTTATCCTGCAATGTCGAAAAGTCATCACCCCGCTCGTGTACGACCTGCCAGATACTATTCAATGACCACGCAGACATGTCCTGCAATGCGGACGCAAGCTTTTGACGCAGCTCCATGGGCAGCAAAAAAGCCACGCGCTGATCCTGCAGCATGAGATGCAGCCAGACGAGTTCTGCAGCAGACGGACGATAATGAATGGGCTTATCGAGAAACAGTACAGCATGACCGTTCGTTCGAAACAGGAACAGGGTATCGATGAGTTCCTTGACGCGCTCCTGAGTGTTCCAGTCCAGGTTCGGCAGTTCTTTCAGGATATCCTGGCGCGTCATTTCCCGTCCCTGATGAATTTCATTGATGATGCGGCACAGAGCTAGGAAAAGCTCCGAATGAACTTCATGAAAGAGTGGGGCATAGGCCATAATTCTTCAGCGCCTCCTCAATATCATCACGCATGCGTTCCTTTAAATGAGCCGGGCCGTCCTTTTCAATGCGGACGTGCGGATAAAAGGTCCGCAGCCACGGCATCAATTTGAGATCGTCGACAACAGACAGCGTACAGCGAATAGTGCCTTGCTCGTCATCTTCGAGTACAGCTGTTGGAGCATGCTCTTGAATTCGATAAAGCAAGTGCTTTTTGCTGGCTTTATCTGTATAAGTAAACAAAATCTGCATATCATGCGGGGCAGTTTCTTCAAGTCGCGGAACTAGAGGTACGGCCTCTCCCATCTCCATATCCTGAATCAAATCCACACGAAAAGACTGGGAAATCGTAAACTGTTTTGAGATATTGCGGCGCTTGCGAACGGCTAAAAGGTATTGACGTCCCGTTTCAAAGTCCGTTACCAGCCGCTGCGGGATGGCCGATATTTTTTTCTTTCGATAAGAGAACTGTACCGACATATGATGCACGATGCCGTAGGCCAGCGCATAGACGACATCATCATCGAGGATGCGCGTAATCGTCGTATGTTTGAATTGGGCCGCCAGTGCGGGGAGAGTCACATCCGGATACATCTCTTGGAGCGTCTGCGAAAGGAAATACCCCGGTATACCGACGGCCGAGATATTCCGATAAAAGGCAATCGCGTCCTGAAGCCAACTAACTTCCTCCGCCGTTAAAGCGGCTAAAGGATTGGAGGCAAGCTCGTACCGGAATCGTCCATTTTGACTCTGACAGGTCAAGAATCCCTGTTCCGTCAATTCCTTGAGATAGCGGTGCAGCGTGCTGCGGCTGATTTCCTCATACTGCGGCGGGAACTCCTGATCCGTGGGAACCAGCTCATATTGATACAAGGTTGCTTCGTCGAGTGGCTCATCGCTGTCCGAGAAAATTTGCAGTATGCAGATGAGCGCAAAGGCGGCTGAGCTGGTTAACGTCTTGATTTCATATGTCCTGGCCAGATCATTAAACGAGCTGCGATAGGAATCACCCTTTAAGCTGTGAATCTCGCGATGCCCCTGCCGGACCGCCTGCAGCCGATCTTCCGGCAGGAAAAAGCGCACACGCGCCCAATTATCCTCATAACTCCTGGCACTTTGATGAAGCTGATGTGCCAGGTATTTTTTATGGTAACAGCCATACGAAATATACCGCAGAAACGCACGCAATTTATCATAATCCGCGATATACTTATTAAGGCTGCGCGATGTTTGTTTTGCCATAAGCGAATCCTTCCTTTGCTTATGTACTTTATGCAGAAAAGAATACTATTATAAAATTTTACAAGATGCCGGCAATATCCTGCTTTTTTTCCGCGAACTTCGCAGTTTTTTTGACACGATACAGGTCCTAATTTTTTCTACAATAAAATCATCAAAACGATGCATAAACGTAGAAAAAAAGAAAGGGGCCTGCTGTATGGAACAGAATCTTTATCAGCGTATCATGGAAAAAACGTATGGTGAACATCGTGACCTCAGCCAATTGGGAAAGCAGAATATCGAAGCCATACGCCAGGCCGTAAGGGATCTGCGCCTGAGCTATCAGAAAGGGGTCTGCGCGAAGCGATACGACTCGGAGGAAAACCGCAAAGCCTATATGCTCGCGTATTATCCCAATTACGTAGAGCCGGCGCATCAGATCGTCAGCCGCTTCGTCGTGCCGGCACTCAAAAAGCACCAGTCGTTTTATCCGACTTTGAACCTGGCTTTCTTTGCTGGCGGTCCCTGCCCGGAACTTTACGGCACGATGAAGGCATTTCAGGGCAAGCAGGTTTACGGCAGCGCGATGGTTTCCATCCTGGATTGGGAAAGCGGCTGGCAGCCCGAACAGGACATCAGCTGGCAGCTCTGCCAGGAAGATGGGCTTCTCGATGCTCACGATGACGGACTCCTGATCTACCGCTGCGATAATCTCCATCGCTGCGAGAGCTGCTCGCACGGCCATCTCTGCCGTCAGCGCATTTATGAGAAGGCCAATGTTTACTTCCTGCAGAACTTCCTGAGTCATGTGAAGCCGGAAGAAGAAGACTGCTTCTTCGAGAAAATGCATACCTGCATTGAAAGGGCTCAGCAGGGCTCGGTCTTCGTCATTATGGACCTGCCATATGCGAACAGCCTGCGCCTGATGCTTGACCTGGATGAGCAGGAAGGCCTGCCCTGGTCGGCTAACGTCAAGACGCTCGGCACGAATATCTACAACGACGGCCAGCCCGAGTGGAGCCAGTGCCCCTACGAAATGCCGCTGTCCCTGCGGGAAACCGTCTTCACGGGAGAAGATGGCCTGATTCCGAAAAAATGGACAAAATACTATTACCTCGTTTTGCAGAAATGCTGAAAGGATGAAGATTAATGATAATCAGTGCAAGCCGCCGGACGGATATCCCGGCCTTTTATAGTGAGTGGTTCATGAATCGCATCCGCGCGGGCTTCGTCGATGCGATCAATCCATTCAATCGCAAGCAGGTCAGCCGCATTTCCCTAAAGCCTGAGGACGTCGACTGCATCGTCTTCTGGACGAAGAATGCCAAACCGCTGCTGCCTTATCTTGACGAACTCGACCGTCATTACAAATTCTATTTCCAGTTCACGATTACGCCGTATGACCGCGATGTCGAGCCGGCTTTGCCGGCTAAGAAAGACCTTATCCATACATTTCAGGAGCTGTCAAAGCGTCTTGGCAGGGACCGCGTCATCTGGCGCTACGATCCCATCCTGCTCAACGAACGCTACACCATCCAGCAGCACTTCCATGACTTTGCCGAAATGCTTGAGAAGCTCGCACCGTACACGGACCGCTGCGTCATCAGTTTCCTTGACCTTTATAAAAAGACTGAGCGCAATACGCGTCCTTTGCAGCTGCAGCCGCTTGGCCTGGCCGAAATGAATGTTTTAGCCGAAGGCCTCGCAAGGCTCGCGAAAGGCTCGGGCGTGACGCTGCAGTCCTGCTCCGAAGAAATTGACCTCGATGCTTATGGCATTGCCCATGGGGCCTGCATTGATAAGGAACGCATCGAAAAAGTAATTGGCGCTCCCATTGACGTCAAGAAAGATCCGACTCAGCGCAATGTCTGCCACTGCATGAAAAGCGTTGACATCGGCCAGTACGATACATGCCTGCACCGCTGCCGTTACTGCTACGCCAATACCAACGGCAAAATTGCGCTGGCAAGCTACGCCGACCATCATCCAGACGCCACCATTCTCTCCGGCAAACTTCGCGGTGATGAAAAGATCACCGAAAGAAAAGTTACCCATCTGCAGAAGAAAGTCAGTATCGAAGAAAGGATGGATTCACTGTTCTGATATCAGGCATCGCCATACAAGCTATCACAACAATATTTTCTTCAATAGGAAGAAGAGAGAGGAGGATGTTATTATGTATTTTCTGTATGGAAACCGGATTCCTGGGATGTTCGTATTTTGCGCTGATTGGGAACAGGCGCATGACTATGCTCCCATTCCTCTTATAGATAAGAATATTCGTCGCCTTTCGGATGATACGACCTATGATGAACTGGTTGAGATAGCAGGTATCATTGGCGATAAAGTACTGCTGCCTATTCTTTATAAAAAATTGTCAACATATCGTTCCAAGTACAGTATCCCGGAACCGAAACACGATAAAAATCGATATGGGGTATATCTTTCTCCGGAAGAGATCGACATTTCCCCGGATACCACGGAAGAATCGGCATCGAAGCCAAAGACCGATATCCCTGCTTTTGAAAGCAAAGCTATGACTGTGGACATGACACGTCCGCTCAATCGATATACGGAGGCTTCAACAAATATTGAAGCAGCAAATCCTTCCTTTGCTGTTCAATTATGCCTGCCGCAGATCGTGAACTTTTACGTTGATGGCAGCTGCCTGGAAAATACATTCGGCGGCTTTGCTGCGATTGCTTTAGACGGCGGCCGTCCGCTTGCTTTCCTGTCCGGCTCAGCAATCGTGAGCAGCTCAAATGAAGCGGAATGGCGTGCGGTTTATCTCGCTCTTAAATCCATCATGACGGAACATCATCAAGTCTTTATCCATACAGACTGCATGGACGTTGTTCGCATCATGAATGGTGCGCAGAAAGTTGATCATCGCTCGGATGACTTCATTCAGATCCTGCAAGAAATCCATACCCTTTGTCAGAATCACGATGTAACAGTTTCGTATATACGCGGCCATAGCGGCAATGAATGGAACGTAGTAGCAGACGCCCTTGCCAAACGACAGGCTGCAGATTTTCGACAGTCCCACCCAGTTATGGCTCCTACGGTCAAGAGAAAAAAGAAGCAGCAGACAAGCAGCCAGGAAGTAATGCAGGAATGCCTTCATTTTCCGAATGTACAAGCTGTATAATCGGGTTCGCCAAGAGCGGGTTATGATGAGATAGATTTATTGAAAGAAACCATATCACATTTTTTCTGACATGAAGGCAGAGTCATTTTCTTCTATAATTAGGATGAAGCAAATAAGAAGAGAAGAACTCATGGATTTTATATTTTGAAAGGCGGTCTCATTATGTGTCAGGATTATAAAAAAGCTCAGAACAACATTGCTGCCATGACGCATGAAGCGTATGAAGGCAGTGTAGGGGCCAGAGCCTTGGCTCGTGCGGGTCAGTGTCCCAATCTCAAAGGACATGTCCATGAAGTTATGTTCTGCGATAAAGTCAACGCCAATCCGGTGAATATCGCAAAAGGGCACCATGCAGAGTTGACGAAATCCAATGTCGCTAAAATGAAGGATATCATCGTCAGGAACAGACAGGGAAAAATTGTCTCGCATGCACAGCTGAAAGACACGGTAAGCTCATCGGGTGTGGCCAAAACAGCCAGACAGATAAAAGCCGGTCATTACAATAAAACCAGAGTATACGGTACCGAAGAAACCACTGCGAAATTAGCAGGCAAGACCACACAGAAAGTGCATTCCTCCGGAATTTCTTCTGAGACGACTCAGCGCGTTGCCGATAAAGCATTGGGAAAGATGCCAAGTCTTTCCAGCATAGGTTCAGCCGCAAAGTCTGGTGGCGCGGCGGGTGCTGCTATCGGTGCAGGCATTGAGGCGATTTCTTCTATTTCTGACGTTATCGACGGCAAAAAAGATGCTGCAGACGCGGTCGTCGATATTGCCGGTGCTGGTATCAAAGGCGGCGTCACCGGCGCTGCTTCTGCAGCAGCTGGCAGCGTAGCAGCGGGGGCTGCAGGAGCTGTGACGACAGCCGTAACCAGTACAGCCATTGGCGGAGCGGCAGCAGCTACCGCCGTAGGAAGTGTCGCCGTCGCCGTAGCACCGCTGGTCGTCAGCTTTGGCGTGGCTTGCGCTGTAGGAAGCTTTATTTCTTCCCTGTTTGATGATTAAGTTCTCTTCATTAATATAAAGCTGTAGAAAGGAGATGCATGATCCATGGGTGAAATCGTCGTCGTTGATGATTGAATCATCTATTTACATGGGGGATGGTCGTTTGAAAGATTACATGTGTGGGGAGGAATTAGTTTTGACGGATCTTAGGAATGAAATCGTGTTCAAAGAAGAAGACTATGAAGAGGATGCTTGCGAAGAAGAATACTACGACGAGGAGCCAATCGAGAACATAGAAGATACAGAAGGTGATGAAATTTTATATTAAAGCATACTTATAACGGTTGAACCTTAACGAATAATGTCAGATACTAGAGTGACATTTTTTATGTAGACAACGAAGTCAATTGGCTTTGTTGTCTTTTTCTTTTCCTGGAAGGAGCTCTTTTGTTATAATGAAAGGACAAAGATCTCAAGCAGACTTCGGCAAGAGATTTGAGAAAATAATGAGATGGTAGGCAGGATTCTAGATGCCCACAAAAATACTAAACAAACACTGGTTCTTGATTAAACTTGGAGGGAAAAATGGAAATTGACGTGCATAGCGCAGCCGCTTGGTATTTTGCCATTATAAACGCAGTGACCATAGCGGTCTACGGCTGGGACAAGCTATGCGCCATCCGTAAGTGGTGGCGTGTGCCGGAATTGGCCCTGCTTGGTACAGCAGCCATTGGTGGCAGTATAGGAGCTCTGGTGGCGATGAAACTATTCCACCACAAGACGCTGCACCTTAAATTTAAATATGGCGTGCCTTTTATAATGGCACTGCAGGCCGCTGGCCTCATATATCTGCACATAGCGGGATGATGAAATGATTTATATTATCACGGACACACATCTTGGCCACAAGAACATGATCCAAAGCTGCAATCGGCCGGAGAATTTTACAAACCAAATCCTGAAAAACTGCCAGAAAATGATTAGTAAGGACGATCTGCTCATCCATCTGGGGGACGTGGCCTGGTATCAGGAAGTGATGCAGCGCTTCCTAAAGCTGCCGGGACGCAAGATCCTCATCCGCGGAAATCATGATAAGAAGTCGATGACTCATTACATGCAGGCCGGCTTTACGCTGGTTGCCGACGAGATGACCATGACTTTGAACGGCATAAAGGTGCTCTTTTCGCATGCCCCTGTTTACGGTCATTCTGCCGACATCAACATTCATGGACACCAGCACGATCTGCATTATGAGGACCAATTCTATCGGTATTGGCCTCTTTCGTTGGAGCATATGGGTTATAAACCGATTGCGCTTGACGATGAAGTACTCTCGACTCTTCGCTGCTGGGTGGACCGCAAGCGAAATCCAAACATCCATGAGCTCATGGCACTTCGGCAGGATTATCTAGGCAAGGCATCTGCGCGGGATTACATGGGAAATATCCGTGCCAGCATGTTAAAGCCCCTGCAGATTTACTTAAGCGATGGTACCGAGATCGTTTTGAGGCAGGATGATATTGTATCGTTTCACCGCCATGAAGGCTGCATTTTTCTTGCCATCCCGCAAAATTTGTATCACGAAAAACTCAGCAGATATCCCCTTGAAGCGATTCAAGTGCCGGAGAAAGAACCTCAAGCCGACCTACTTTACCTCATCCAGAAGACACTCACCTACACGATGATGCCAGAAGAAATCTGTATGCCGCAGCGAATTCAGCTCTTATGGCTTAAGACTAGTTCTGCTTAATTGCCAAAAAAGAAGGTGTCTTTTGGCCAATGAGGATAAGTTCTGCAGAAAGGATAATATTATGAAACAGTACATTGTCGATGCTTTTACCTTCATTCACCAGAAGGCTCCTTCCTCTTAGGTAGGGGATGAATGGCGCTGTCTTGGACTGGGCTCGAGCCTAATCCAAGACATTTTTTTGCAATATACCTTGCAGTCAATCCTACCGTATCCTACAATAAAATTAGCAGATGACAAGAAGGGAGGTGCAACAAGATGTATCTGACACAATCGAATGTAATTCGCAAGCTTTCCAAGGAAGAGTATGCCATGCTTCGCGAGATGTGCCAATACAGTAATAACCTGTACAATGTGGCTCTCTACAATATCAGACAACGCTATTTTCAAGAGAAGAAGTATCTTCGGTATGAAGAAAACTGTCGTATCTGCAAGGAAAATGAAAACTACGGATTGCTTCAGGCTGGCGTAGCACAGCAGACGCTAAAAGTGGCCGATCGAAGCTTCAAGTCGTTTTTTCAGCTCATCAAGAAAGCAAAGGCAGGCGACTATTCATTTCAGAATATCAAAATACCTCATTATCGGGAAAAAGGTGGCCTTTTCAATCTGATCCTCTCGACCAATGCCATCAGCATTAAGGATGGATATCTGACCATTCCGATGAGCCGCAGCTTTGCCAGACTTCACGGAGGCAGAAAAATCAAGATTCCGTTCCCTGCAAGGCTTGCAGGAAAAACCATCAAGGAAGTGCGGATTTGCCCCATCTATCAAGGCAGGTACTTCAAGATTCAGTATTGCTATCTGCAGGAAATCGAAAAGCAGAACACGAATCCTGACAACGTTCTCGCCATCGACATCGGGCTTGAAAATTTAGCTGCTTGCGTAACCAGTACTGGGACATCGTTCCTCATGGACGGTCGTAAACTCAAATCCATCAACCAGTATTGGAATAAACAGAATGCTCATTTTCAGGCAATAGCCGCAAAGCAGGGGACGAAGAAAACACGCAGACTCCATGCTCTTGCGCAAAAACGGAATAACAGCATACAAGACTATATTCGCAAAACGGCCCGTTGCATCATAGACCACTGCCTTGCGCATCAAATCGGCACCGTAGTCTGCGGCTATAATCCAGACTTTAAACGCAGCATGAACCTTGGCCGAAAAAGGAACCAGCAGTTCACGCAAATCCCATTTGGCAACCTGCGTGAAACACTGCGCAATATTTGTGAACGCTATGGTATGACATACGCCGAGCAGGAAGAATCCTACACATCGAAGGCCAGCTGCCTCGATTTGGATGACATTCCCGTCTATGATTCTGAACATCCCTATCCAGGTACATTCAGAGGCAAGCGCGTACAGCGTGGGCTGTATCAATGCGCAGATGGCAGAACGGTAAATGCTGACCTTAACGGTGCGGCAAACATACTTCGTAAAAGTAAGCAGAACTTCGATTTCGAAGGACTGTGTAGAGGGCTCTTGGGCAGCCCATTGAGAATAAGGGTATCCTGACAGCGGACTCCTTCGGGATAAGTCTGTCAGGCATTGTCCAGATATCAAACTTCTCAAGAATCTCCCGCTTCTATAAGTGGGAGAGGTTCAATGCACACGACGGCTCAAGGCCAGGATTTTGACTGTATCTCTAGGTCTTTTGCACCAAAACTTTCTATCGTCGAAGACCCGGTATGCGGCAGCGGCCACTGCCACATTATCCCTTATTGGGCAAAACGTCTCGGCAAGAACGAAATCAAGGCATTCCAGGCCAGTGAACGCACAGGCGTCCTCTATTGCCGTATGGCAGGGAACCGTGTGAAATTGGCCGGTCATGCAGCCTTATTTTCCAAGTGTGAGCTCTTTGTCTAGAGGCTTTATGGCTGAAAATAAAAACAGCCATAAATTAGTCGAAAAATATAAAACACTCCTATAAATTTTCATTGACTAATAAACACCAGAGTGATATCTTAAATGTAGACAACGAGGTCAATTGGCTTCGTTGTCTTTTGCTTTTTCTGGAAGGAGGAACGTATCATGACACCTATGAGTAATGCAGATTATTTGACGCGCATCAAATATGCAGACGAACTGGAGAAATTGTGCGAAGCAAAAAAGAAATCAGGTCTTACCTATAAAGAGCTCGCAGAAAAGCTCGGTGTAAGCAAGATGTGGATAGCCTCTGTCTTTGACGGCCAGCAGTACGTGCCTGCAGAGTATTGCAGCAAGCTGGCTGAGGTACTTGGCTTGACGCCGGCCGATACAGCCTTTCTCTCCGAGCATCCTTATAAAGGAAATACGGATCCTATCCTGTATCGCCTCCATGAAGTCATCGATACGTATGGTCCTGCCATAAAATCTATCATTCATGAAGAAGGCGGCAATGCCATCATGAGCGCCATCGACTTTGGTCTTGATGTTGATGTCATCACCGATGCCGAGGGGAATCACCGCGTCATCATCAAAATGGATGGCAAATTGCTGCCATATGCTAAAAAAGGCAAATATCCTTGGTAATGCTATACAAGTGAACAGCCATTCATATTTTATGAAACAAAAAAGCCATTCATCAGAATGGCTTTTTACATTAATTCTCATTTAAATTACTTCTGTAACTTGCTAATTGCATAATCAACTTCGTCTTCAGTAAAGCCTTCAAAATTCAACAATTGATTACGGATTCCTTCCGTGCTCATATTTTGGCTTTGCTGATAACTCTTTGCTTTACGAGCGGCTACTTCCTTGAAATCAACATTTAAATTATTGACAGCATAATCAGCCTGTTCCTGCGTAAACCCCTCAAATTGAACCAGCTGATTTGGAATCTTGGATTTTGCCATATTTACCGTCTGGGTATATGATTCAGCTTTCTTTAGTGCGACCTTATTCCAATCAATATCGGTAAGTTTGCTAACGGCATAATCAGCATCAGCCTCTGAAAATTTATCAAATTGGACCAGCTGATCACGAATTTTATTCAGTGACATATGCATGGTAGTAGCATAGCTGTATGCCTTCTTGACTGCGTTCTTTTGATCCGCAGTAGCGTTAGGATCAACTTTAGGCGCTCCTTTTTTAGCTTGTGACTGCTCTGCCGATGCTGCTGATGACGACGTAGATGAATTAGAAGACGACTGCCCATTATTACTGCCACAGGCAGCAATGGCAAAAGCAAAAATTAGTGCCATAAAAATGGATAGAACTTTTCTCATAGGGATACCTTCTTTCTTATAAATAGATTTTTCGTTTAACTCTAATATATATTTCTATATTCATTAAAATATTCCTTCTTTTATGAGTTTATTTTAAATTTTGAATTTTCATTATAAATCACTTGCATCAATTAATATATACATCTAAAAGATAGTTATTCATGTATTCATTAAGTAAAACAAGTATTCAAAAAGGTGTACCTTATTGAATACCTGTATTTTTTATGATTTTATGTTCGTAAATATTACAAATTTTATTTATGAATATGTTCGTTTAATATTATACTTTATCGAACACAAATTAGCATAGGAACTTGGGTATGAAAGAGTTTTTTAGAATAAAGTCTTTATATATGATATAAAAATCATAAATATAGAATAAATTCCATATTTATGATATAATACGGATAAATATGGATTTATTTTCATAATGGAGTGAAATCATGAAATTGTTAGAACGAAAAGAATATATGTCGTTTTTACAGCGTCACAAAGACAGACACATCATCAAGGTCGTTTCTGGTGTCAGACGCTGCGGAAAATCAAAGCTCTTCGAGCTGTTTCAGAATGATCTTTTGGAGCAGGGCGTTTCGAAAGAGAATATCATTAGCATCAATTTCGAAGATCTGGCATTTGAAGACCTGCAGGAATATCATGCGCTTTATCAATATGTTACGGCGCACATGCAGCCTACGGGGATGAACTACATTTTTTTGGATGAAATCCAGCATGTGCCTCACTTTGAAAAAGCCGTGGACAGTCTGTTCATTAAGGACAATACGGATGTCTATATTACCGGCTCCAATGCCTACTTCATGTCCGGAGAGTTGGCAACCTTGCTTTCTGGCCGCTATGTGGAGCTGAAAATGCTGCCGCTGTCGTTCAA
Organism: Mitsuokella apri; assembly: GCF_051886055.1. Classification (NCBI taxonomy): domain Bacteria; kingdom Bacillati; phylum Bacillota; class Negativicutes; order Selenomonadales; family Selenomonadaceae; genus Mitsuokella; species Mitsuokella apri. The sequence goes on from NZ_JBJEXT010000074.1 coordinate 13,871, forward strand.
GGAATATTATGAGGCCAGCAATTTGTCAGCGAATCACACGCTGCGGGAAATCTATGAGCGTTATATCACAGAAAGTTCTTTTCCATATACCTTACAGCTCGAGGGCCGTCAGCAGGATATTCATGAATATTTGACAGGACTTTATAATACCGTCCTTCTGAAGGATGTCGTAGGCCGCTTGCATATCAGTGATGTAAAGATGCTCGAGAGCATCGTAAAGTACCTGTTTGCCAATGTTGGCAGCTTGCTGTCCATCCGCAAGATTGCGGCTTCTATGACCAGTGCCGGACGAAAGATTGACAGCAAGACAGTCGAGAAATACCTGACTGGCCTGCAGGACAGCCTGCTCGTCTATCAGGCAGACCGCTTTGATATCAGGGGCAAGGAACTCTTGAAAATTAACCCGAAGTACTATGTCGTCGATGCAGCACTGCGCTATCTAAAAGTCGGCAGGCACGGGCAGGATACCGGACATATCCTGGAAAATACCGTTTATCTGGAACTTTTACGCCGCGGCTATGAAGTATATGTAGGCTCCATGACAGGTGGTGAAGTCGATTTTGTTACCAAAAATGAACAAGGCCTTGCTTATTATCAGATTTCGGAATCGACATTGCAGCCAGAAGTGATGGAGAGGGAATTAAAGCCTCTGCAGCGGATCCGGGACAACTATCCGAAATTTTTGCTCACCCTTGATGAAATCGAGTCTGCGGCTGACTATAACGGCATTTGCAAACAAAATGTTCTGCAATGGTTATTGGACAAATGAGACTGTTTTTCAAGGCCTCAATTTTTATCCTATATCGGATGCTTCGCCGTTCATGTTATCCTTATGCTATACTGAAAGCATCCAAGTAAATAAGTAAACATTGATTAGGTGCAAGCTAGGAGAATGCTATGCAAGTCATTGATTTAACCCATACGATACGAGAGAATATGCCTGTATATCCCGGAACGGACCCTCCTGCATTGCTGACAGCCAATACTTATGAAAGAAACGGTTTCAAGGAAACACTGATTAAGATGTATTCTCATACTGGCACGCACATGGACCCGCCGGCTCATCTGTTTGCCGGAAGAACGACCTTGGACCAGTTCCCGGCAGAGCAGTTTATCGGCAAAGCCATCGTCATCGACTGCCGCGACCTGCAGGAAGGGCAGTCGATCACCATGAACTGCATCAAAAATGCCGGCGATCAGGCAAATCAGGCAGACTTTCTGCTTTTCAACCTTGGCTGGGACAAACGCTGGGGGACTGAGGCCTATTTTGGCGATTATCCTTGTATTGACGACGAAGTCATGGATTATATCCTGCAGGGCGACTATAAAGGGATTGGCTTCGATGTGATTGGGCTCGATCCGATTGCCGACGAGAATTTAACGAGGCATAAAAAGCTGTTCCGCGAAAAGAATATCGTGAACATCGAGAACCTGAAGAATCTCGACTTGTGCGGCAGGGACCTTTTCTGGTTCAGCTGCTTTCCTTTGAAAATCGACGACTGCGATGGTGCTCCCATCCGTGCTGTCGCATGGTTCGCATAAAAATAGCAGCTGCATCAATAAATGATAGCAACTGCCATTATCTTCCATTTGGTTACGAAAGAGGTATCATTTGTCTTATGCACTCTTTCCGTTCATGAGTTCCATTACCTTCTGCATAAGTGCATCAACTTCCTCTTCCGAAAGCCCCAAGTATAACATTATTTTTTCTTTTGGTTCCCCATTTTTTATCATGATACGCGCGGAAGCCACAGCTTTATTATGTTCGCCGCGTTTCTCAACGCCCTCACTCAGATTGCACATTTCATCGACCCCCTTCGTTAGATGCGGCGTGACCGATTAACTTCGCGCCGCAAGCCCTTAGCTTAAGCTATAGGGATAGGCGCGTAACGCAATCAATCAGCACGTAGAGTAATCTGCGTGTAGAGCCGTGCCAAGACATGGACAGGACAGCATCTGAATTGCTGGAATCCCCTAAAGCCAAGAGAACGACAACGCAGCCCTGAAAGAAAGGCCAACGTGAACGTGGCGAAAGTAGAAAGAATCACTTGGATGGTGCAAGGTCAAATCCTAAACACCGAATCGCACAATGGGCAATCAGCAGCTAAGCTCCGAACAGGAGAAAGTTCAACGACTATTCCTCCCGAGGGAAGTAGGGGCAAGCGCCCCGAAGTGGATGAGACCCTACTGCGTGCAGCGCAGAGGAACAAGATATAGTCTGTGCTTGCAGGAGACTGCAAGAAGTTCATAAGAGAACTGTATCGGGAGCAGCGCCCCGATATGAACGACAAACTCCCAATCGCATGGCTGAAAAGCCAGAGGGTTCCCTTAAAATTTCATACCTGAAATCCGTTTTACAGCAGCCTTTGGCAGCTGCCCTCGAAAAAGCATTCTGCTATAATGAAGGGAGAAACCAAAGGAGGCTGCATCTATGGCAAGCAAAGCATCTGCACCGCATTTCGTGCTGAAATTCAAACTGAAGACCGAGCCGTGGCAGGAAGATGTCATGGATAAGCGCTTTGAAGCCGGCAGGCAGATCTATAATGCCTTGGCAAACGTCAGCCTCAAACACTGGAACGAACTCAAGAAGACGAAGAAATATCGTGCCTTGCTCGATTCCCTGAATCACGATAAAGCACACGATAAGCCAGTCTGGGCCGAGATCAACCGTCTGAGATGCGAAGCAGGACTTACGGAGTACGGCCTTTCCAAGATGATCACGCCAATCCGTAAACACTTCGAGAAGCATATCGGCGCACACCTCGCGCAGAAGCTTTCCCTGAGCGTATGGCGCTCCTTCGAGAAACTGTTCAAAGGAGAGAGCAAGGCCATCCATTTCAAGAAATACGGCCAGCTCAATTCCCTTGAAGGCAAGACCAATACCACGGGAATCCTCTTCAAGCCAGAACGCAGGGAATGCATCTGGTCGAATCTCAGGATGCCCGTACTGGTCGATGAAAAGAATCCCTATGAGATGGAAGCCTTGAAGATGCCCATTGCCTATTGCCGAATCCTTCGGGAATCTGTCCGAGGGAAAAGAAAGTACTACCTGCAGGTCGTATTCAAAGGCAGGAAACCAGCCAAACGGCACAAGTCCGATGGCACTTTCGTTCATCTGCTCGGCAAGGGCGACGTCGGCATCGACATCGGCACATCCACCATTGCGTATGCCTCAGAAAAGGAAGTCCGCATCGAGGAGCTGGCAGACAAGGCACAAGGTTACGAGCGTGAACGGCATCGCCTCCTGCGAAAACTGGACCGAAGCCGCAGGGCAACCAATCCCGACCAGTTCCATGAAGACGGGACAGCAGTCCGGCACGCGAAAGGAAACCGTCCGATATGGCACCGCAGCAAGCGTTATGAAAAGGTTCTTGCAAGACTCAAAGAGACTTACCGCAAGCAGCGGGAAGTCCGCAAGCTCCAGCATGAGCTCCTAGCAAACCACCTGCTCACGCTCGGCGATACCTTCTATGTCGAAGACATGAACTTCAAAGCCCTGCAAAGGCGCTCCGCCAAGACCGAGAAGAACGAGAAGGGCAGGTTCAAGCGAAAGAAACGCTTCGGCAAATCCCTAGCGAATCGGGCACCAGCCATGCTTCTCAGTATCCTCAACCGCAAGCTCCAAGAATTTGGACGCACCCTCATCAAGATTGATACGCGGGAAGCCAGAGCTTCCCAGTTCAACCACGTTGAAGGAACGTACAAAAAGAAGAAGCTGTCCCAGAGATGGAACCTCATTGCTGGATTGAAAATCCAGCGGGACATGTACAGCGCGTTCCTGATTCAGAACGTCAATCCCGATTTAAAAACCTTCGACTTAGAGAAATGCAACCGCAGATTCCCTGATTTCATCCAGATGCACAACGCAGAAGTAACCCGCCTGCTCGGAAACCATAACCTGAGCAGTATTGGAATATAAAACAGATTTCAGGTATCCGGTCTTGAAACGGGCCGGACAGACGCTAATGCGTTCAATGGAACGCTTGTCTGTGAAATTTTTGAGGAAGCATAGCCAGTCCGATATCCTTTCGAGGATATTGGGAAGTTATGTACGTACTCAAGAACCCCCTCGCTTTAGCCATGGGGAGTTTCAGGGCGTGCGACTGCTGCATCTATCTGACACGTTACCATGGCATGATGGAGCTGTACCCATATGATGCCAATCATGTGACCAAGGCCGATTACATCCGCTTTGCAGAGCAGGATATGCAGCCGTATCTCTATCCGCGGCCTACAGGTATCGACAAACTTGAAACGTATATTGATGGTTTTTCCGGCTATCTGCAGGAGCGGGGAAATACGATCCTGCATCTGCAGCCGTGGCCGGGGAAAGAATCTCTCGAAGATACAAAGGCTATCATTTGTCAGCAGATTGACAAGGGCATGCCGATTCCCTGCCTGACTCTTCGCCACAAAAATCCATTGATGGAGCCGTATGTCTGGCATTGGTATTTGCTGACGGGGTATCAGAACTTCAGCGATGTTTTTCTGGTCAAAGTCGTCACCTACGGTCAATGGCAGTGGCTGGATTTGTCGGTCCTGTGGGACACGGGCTATTCGCGTAAAGGCGGACTGATTCTCTTCGACAAAGTATCCCAAGGTATTACCAATCGGACTGACAGGGTGAAATGAAGTAATTTTATATTTATGGAAGGGTTATGAGCATATGAAGATTGATATTACCTTGGAAATAACCCCAGAACTAGTCGATGATGCACGAAGAAGTCTTCATAAATTCAACATGGAACATTTCGGCACGCATATTGATGTGATGGACAAGGCCTTCCCGCTTGAGTATGTGGAGCGGCAGGGCATATTTTTTGATATCAGCGATATTCGGGACCGGGAAGTGACGACTTCCGATATCGACCTTGATAAAGTGAAGGCCGATATGTTTGTCGGGTTCTATTCCGGCTTCATCGAGGCAAAGGGATATGGGACAAAAGCTTACCTCGGTACGCATCCCTGCTTGTCAAAAGAGCTGATTGATGCCCTGCTGAGCAAAAAAATCTCCCTTATCGGCGTGGATTTTTCCGGCGTGCGCAACGGCAAGGAACATAAGCCGACGGATCAGTACTGTGCGGACCGCGGTGTCTTCATCGTGGAAAATCTCTGCAGCTTGAGAGATGTGGTCAAGGCCGGCGGACAGGGCAGGGTCAGCACGTATCCGGTCCGTTATGCGGATATGACGGGACTGCCCTGCCGGGTGGTCGTCGATATAGCCGATATATAGATATATAAAGGAAGTGAACGCATGCCTACGTATCTTGCCATCGATCTCAAATCGTTCTATGCGTCGGTGGAATGCCGTGAGCGGAATCTCAATCCTCTCACGACAAATCTCGTGGTCGCTGACCCGACACGCACCGCAAAGACCATCTGCCTTGCCGTATCGCCGTCTCTCAAGGCCTACGGCATTCCGGGGCGTGCGCGTCTTTTTGAGGTCATTCGCTGCGTGGAAGAGGTCAATCGCAGGCGCCGTTTCTTTGCACCGCGTCGGATGCTGACGGGCAAATCGTCAGATGCGGAGGAACTCGCTGCTCACAAGGATTTTGCCGTCGATTACATCGTCGCCCCGCCGCGCATGGCCCTTTACATGAAATACAGCACGCAGATTTACCAGATTTATCTGCGCTACGTCGTGCCCGAGCTCATCCACGTCTATTCGATTGACGAGGTCTTCATCGATGTGACGAATTACTTGAAGTACCGGAACATCACGGCCCATCAGCTGGCCCGCCAAATCATTCAGGACATCCTCGACGAAACGGGCATCACGGCCACGGCCGGCATCGGCACGAATCTGTATCTTGCTAAAATTGCCATGGATATCGTGGCCAAGCATATGCCGGCAGACAAAGACGGCGTACGCATCGCCGAGCTCGACGAGATGAGCTATCGCAAAAATCTCTGGCATCACGAGCCATTGACGGATTTTTGGCGCGTCGGCAAGGGCTATGCCAAAAAGCTGCAGGAAGTCGGACTGCGCACCATGGGCGATATTGCCCGCTGTTCCCTCGGCCAAAAATCGGACTATTATAATGAAGATTTACTTTACAAAATGTTCGGCGTCAATGCCGAACTCCTCATCGACCACGCCTGGGGCTGGGAGCCCTGCACGCTGGCCGATATCAAAGCCTATCAACCGGAAAATCACAGCCTCGGCTCGGGGCAGGTCCTGCAGGAGCCGTACACGCACGAAAAAGCCCGTCTCGTGACTTGGGAAATGACGGACCAGCTCGTGCTCGACCTCGTGGCCAAGCAGCTCGTCGCCGACCAGCTCATCCTGACCGTCGGCTATGATATCGAAAATATGAAGAATCAAGCCGGCCACAAAGCCTATAGAGGCCCCGTCCACGTCGACCGCTACGGCCGTACCGTGCCGAAAGCTGCCCATGGCTCCATCAACCTCGGCAAATACACGTCCTCAAGGCCGCCTGATGCTGGCGAAAATGATGGAACTCTTCGACAAGATCACCAATCCGGACCTGCTTGTGCGCCGCATTACGATTGTAGCCAACCATACCATGCGGGAAGAAGATATCCCGAAAAAAGCACCGGCAGCTGAGGAAATGGACCTTTTCCGTGACTATCAGGCCGAGGCAAGGCAAAAAGAGCAGGAAGCAAAAGACGAGCAGCGTGAGAAAAAGATACAGAAAGCCATTTTGGCCATCAAGGACAAATACGGCAAGAACTCCCTGCTGCGTGCCGCCAACCTGCAGGAAGGCGCGACGATGATTCAGCGCAACGGGCAGATTGGAGGTCATAAGGCATGAGCGAGCAGAGAAATTACGATGATATCATCAACCTGCCGCATCCCGTCTCCAAGCATCATCCGCAAATGCCGCGCGAAAAGCGAGCAGCCCAGTTTTCACCCTTTGCCGCTCTGACCGGCTACGACGATATCCTCGCCGAATCCACGCGGCCGCTCGTCCAGCGCATCGAGCTGTCCGACGATGAAAAAGAGCAGCTCGACCGCAGAATGCAGGAACTCATGGCAAGAATTCAGAAGCATCCGAAGGTCACAATCACCTATTTTCAGCAGGATATGACGGCTGATGGCGGAACCTATATCACGGCCACCGGACGCCTGCAGAAAATCGACACCGTGAGGCATTGCCTGCTTCTGGAAGGAAGTCAATGGATTTGTCTGACCGATGTTTTATTTTTTAACAATTATAACTGTTAAATTTATACATAATAAGAATTTTATCAGTTATAACCGATGAATGATACGCATAGAAAAAGGAGATGTTTTCAAAAATCTTGCCGCTCTACACTATGTACGCTATAATGTACGTATAGGGAGGGGATATTATGCAGATCATGAATGCAACGACATTTCGTAAGAATATCTATCAGACGCTAAGTCAGACGGTCGAATACAATGAGCCCGTATGCATTACAGGGAAACAGGGGAATGCGATTCTTTTGAGCGAGGAAGATTACAGGGATATGCTTGCTACGCTGGAACTCTCAACGAATCCTGCCATGCAGAAAAAAATAGTGGATGGTCTTAACACACCTTTAACTGAATGCCTTGACGAAGATGCGGTGAAGTGGTGATGTGGAAACTCTACTATACAAAGCAGGCTGCAGCAGATATACCAAAGCTAAAGGCAGCACACCTTGATAGCAAAGCAAAAAAATTAATCGCAGTCATAAAAGAAAATCCCTTTCAAAATCCGCCGCCATACGAGAAATTAAAGGGAAATCTTTTAGGAGCATACTCCAGGAGAATCAATATACAGCACAGATTAGTGTATCAGGTGTATCAGGAAGACAAGGCTGTAAAGATTATCAGCATGTGGACACACTACGAATTTTAGCAAACCACAGCCTGCAGACTCTATCTGCACATGTATCCATCCACTGAACGCAAAGAGGCTGAACAGTTTTGCAGTCCGACAGTAGAGGGAGCGTGATTGCCAATGTATTTTCGCAAAAGTTTAGGGGTGGCTGTTCTGGCCAGTGTCTTTCTAGCCGGCTCTGTTGAGGCGTCGGGGATGTTTCCTTTGGGCACGAATGTTCTTGCCCATAAGTCTCCGGACGGAAATGTCGCTTTTGTAACAGGCCCAGACGTGCCGCTGCTCAAGGTATACAGACCAGACGGCAGTGCAGCTGTCTATTATTTCGAATTTTGGGATCAGAGCCGCAAACTGGCTAAGCAGCAGGGACCGATTCACGCCCGCCTGCTCGCGGACGGGCAGGAAATTCCGCTGACACCAGTGGGCAGTGAAGCCGATATGCATGCAGCCGACATTTTTTCGGGGCAGTACTCTGTCAGCGAAGCAGCTTTGCAGCAGGCCGCCGGGGCGAAGTCGTATCAATTCCAGCTGGTCAATGAGGAAGGGAAAGTCCTTTGGCAACAGGAAGGCAAGGGCAAGACGACACAGGCCATTGGCAGACTCTTAGCGGCCAGGCCGCAAAGTTATTTGCGCGAAGGCGTGATCCGTGATGAAAAAGCGTCGGATTCGGTCCGCCGTGACGCCAGACCGCGCATCTTTTTGCCGAATGTCTCTCCGACGCAGGTGCAGGCATGGCTGTTTCTCCATCGTCAGTCTCTGCTGAAAGACAAGCTTGGCAAGGCTCTGTACGAGAACTTTGATTTTTATTATCATAAAAAGGATTCGGATATCGTCGTGTTTTCCGGCAGACCGCTTGGCGATGGACTGCCGCTGATTACGTTTGAGACACGCCCGTATAACGGCGGTACCATGCTGGCGCTGATGAAAGACCAGGAGAGGTACGACCGCTGGCAGGGAGCATCTTATACGACTGGCATGATGCAGGCCGACGATGACATCGTGAGTCTGACTTCGACTTGGCGTTTTCTTGATGACCAGTGGGATGGATTTTTGAACGATGCCTACAAGGCCTTTAATGATTACGCGGACTTCGGCTTCGCCTTGAACATGACTCATAAAAAAGGCGAGGGCAACCGTTTCTTCGTGGCTTCCGTGCGCGAGGATCTCCCTGCTTTGGCAAAAGGGGACGAACTTCTGTCTCTGAATGGCGAGAACGTGGCCTGGTACAAGCCCAATGAACTGCAGCTGAAACTTTTGCAGATGAAAAAACCGGCAGTATTCCATATTCGCACGTCAGCGGGGGAAGAACGCGATGTGAGCATTGCGCCTGTCATAAAGAGCAAAGAGAATGCTGCTGTCCTGCCGACTGACCGGGATGCATTTTTCAAAGCGCATAAAATAAAAGGCGACAATTCTGCCGATGTCAATGCCGGCAACTATCCAGAGCTTTTCATGCTTGCGGATTCTACGTACAAGCAGCCATCGGTACGGGAACTATGGGAAAAGGCACAGCAGGAAAAAGCAGCGGCAAAGGCCGCTAAGAAAAAATAGTCTGCACGGACGGACAGTGGCCGGCAGGGGGATGGAAATCTATGGAAAACGACGAATTAACTTCGCAGGAAGTCAGGCACAGCCGCAAAATTGCCTGTGTTCTGCGCCATCATCCGGAGCAGATTGGCATCCGGCTCGACAGGCACGGCTGGGCTGACGTCAGGGAAATGCTGCAGGCCCTGTCTGCGCACGGTACGGAGTGTTCCATGCAGGAACTTGAGCGCATCGTCCTCTATAATGATAAGAAACGCTTTGCCTTTAACGAGGACAGGACAAAAATTCGCGCCAGACAGGGGCATTCCATTCCTGTCGATGTCGAACTCAAAAAAGCTGTGCCGCCTGCAGTGCTCTATCACGGCACGATTGAGCCAAACCGTATGAGCATTGAGGAAAAGGGACTCCTGCCGATGAACCGCCTGTATGTGCATCTTTCGCCGAATATCGAAACAGCCAAACGCGTGGCTGGACGGCGCCAGAAGAAAGGGCCTATCCTGATTTACGAGGTAGATGCCAAAGCCATGCTGCGTGACGGCTGCACGTTTTTCCTGTCGGAAAATGGCGTCTGGCTTACGCAGATGGTAAAGCCTGTTTATTTGAAGGCGCTTGAATCCATGGCATGCTGTCACCATGACTTCAAAAAATGACAGCCATGTGTGAGACGGTGCAAATCGGTAAAAGAAAAGAGTTGCGTTCATGATGAACATAACGGAACAGCCGCAAAACATCATAGTAAGAGGTGCGCGGGTTCATAATCTCAAGAACATTAACGTAAATATCCCGCTTCATGGCATTACCGGCATTGCCGGCGTGTCGGGCTCGGGCAAGTCCTCCCTTGCCCTTGGCGTCCTGTACGCAGAGGGCTCGAGGAGGTATTTGGAGTCCCTTTCGACCTATACGAGAAGAAGGATGACGCAGGCATCCCGCGCGGATGTGGATGAGGTGCTTTACGTACCGGCAGCACTTGCCCTGCACCAAAGGCCCGGTGTCCCGGGAATCCGCTCTACTTTTGGCACTGGAACAGAATTGTTGAACAGCCTGCGATTGATGTTTTCCAGACTGGCTTCACACAGATGCCCGAATGGCCATTATGTAGAGCCGAGCTTCAAGGTAGCCCTGATGCAGGACCTTGTCTGCCCAGTGTGCGGCGAGCATTTTTTAGCGCCCGGTGCCGAGGATTTGGCCTTTAATTCGAGCGGCGCCTGCAAATGCTGCGGGGGAACAGGCATGGTCCGGACGGTGGACCGGAGTACGCTGATTCCCGATGAAAGCCTGACCATCGAGGAAGGAGCCGTGGCGCCATGGAATTCTCTCATGTGGTCGCTCATGACGGATGTCTGCAGGGAAATGGGCGTCCGGACGAATGTTCCTTTTAAGGACCTGACGGACAAGGAAAAAGCCATTGTCTACGACGGCCCGATGGTGAAAAAACACATTCTTCACCGGCCAAAGAAGGCCACGACGGCGGATGCGGTCGAACTGGATTTTACCTACTACAGCGCGACAGCTACGGTCCTTAACGCCCTGAACAAGGTCAAGGACGAAAAAGGCATGAAGCGCGTAGAAAAATTCCTGAAAGAGGATGTCTGTCCGGAATGCCACGGAACGAGACTTTCAGATGCAGCAAGAGCGCCGAGAATCATGGGCATCTCGCTGGCAGATGTCTGCAAAATGACGCTGAAGGATTCCATCGCGTGGGTCAAAAAAGTGCCGGCTTCCCTGCCTGAGGACATGAGGCCCATGGCGAAAAATATCTGCGAGTCTTACTTGGAAGTCGCTGCAAGGCTCATGGACCTTGGTCTTTCGTATCTGACGCTCGACAGGGCATCCGCTACGCTCTCGACAGGGGAACGGCAGAGAATGCAGCTGGCAAGGGCTGTGCGGAATCGGACGACAGGCGTGCTGTACGTTTTGGATGAACCTTCCATCGGCCTTCACCCTGCCAATATCGTGGGCCTGAATAACGTGATGCATGACCTCGTGCGGGATGGAAATTCCGTCCTGCTGGTTGACCATGATACGCAGATACTAAAGGAATCGGACTGGCTTATCGAAATGGGGCCGGATGCAGGAGCCAAAGGCGGCACGGTCATCGCCGAGGGAACAATCCGCGATATGGAAAAGAACAATTCCTCCATCATCGGCAAATACCTCAGCGGCGAACAACATGCCCAAAGAAAAGGCACGCGGGAAAAACCTTTTGCCAATGGTGAAATTTTTATGCAGACAGAAGCACTGCATACCGTAAAGCCTCTGGAGATTTATATTCCCAAGAAAGGACTTACCGTGGTCACAGGCGTGTCAGGGTCAGGCAAAACAACCATGATTCTGGAGAGTCTGGTGCCGGCACTCGATGCACTCTGCAACGGCAAAGCGATGCCAAAACACGTAAAGAAAATCGAGGCAGAGGGCATCTCGCATGTAAAACTGATTGATGCCACGCCAATCGGCATCAATGTCCGCTCAACCGTCGCGACTTACGCGAATATCCATGATGAGCTCAGAAAACTATACGGAAGAACGGCAGCCGCGAAAGAGCTGGGCTGTAAAGCAGGCGATTTTTCCTATAACACCGGCAGACTGCGCTGTCCGGTCTGTGATGGAACGGGGCAGATTTCACTGGATGTACAGTTTTTGCCGGACGTGAATATCCCGTGCCTAGAATGCAGGGGTTCCCGTTACAGTAAGGAAGCAAAGAAGATACGGCTGCAGAACAGGGCAGGAAAAGAGTGTTCCCTGCCGGAGCTCATGGCTATGGATGTCAATACGGCACTCGAGTTTTGTGCAGATATGAAAAGAGTACAGTCAAGGCTCCAGATTCTCCGCGACCTCGGGCTCGGCTATCTCACACTTGGCGAGGAAACGCCCGGACTTTCAGGCGGAGAGGCCCAAAGATTGAAGCTGGCCTCAGAAATGGGCCGGCAGCAGGACGATTCCGTATTTGTCTTTGACGAGCCTACCATAGGCCTGCATCCAAAGGATACAGAGACACTCCTGCAGGTGTTCCAGACCTTGATTGACAAAGGAGCGACCGTCATCGTCATCGAACATGACTTGGACGTTATAAAAAGTGCGGATTACATTATCGATATGGGCCCCGGCGGCGGTGAAGAAGGCGGCAGGGTTGTCGCGAGCGGCACGCCGGAAGAAATAAAGGCATGTAAGGAGAGCATCACGGGAAGATTTCTGGCTTCATGGTAAGGAAAAATTGCAGGGCGTAGAAAGAGAGGAATATACGATGCGCAAAGAAATGATTCGTGCGATGATTTACGGCCATGCGGTAGGCGATGCCCCCGGTGTGCCGGTGGAGTTCAGCTCAAGAGAGCAGCGAAAAAAAGACCCCGTCAAAGAAATGCGGGGTGAAGGAACGTATCATATGCCAGTCGGCTCGTGGTCGGACGACACGAGCATGACACTCTGCCTGCTCGAAAGCCTGAACCGGCTCGGCAGACTCGACTACGATGACGTCATGAAGAATTTCACACGCTGGCTTTACGAGCAGAAATTCACGCCGGCTGGCGTTGTTTTTGACGTCGGCATGACAAGCCAGATGGCCGTCCGACGCCATGTTGACGGCATCGCGCCGCTTGCCTGCGGCGGACGGGGCGAGCGCGACAACGGCAATGGCTCGCTCATGCGCATTGCGCCGATGGTCATTTACTGCGAGGAACATAGCGGACTGACGCTCAATGAAGAAATGGCCGCAAAGATTCATGATGTCTCAGCCCTGACACACGCGCATCCGAGAAGTCAGGCTGCCTGCGTCATCTTCGTCGCAACGGCCTTAAGGCTGCTGGCAGGCGAGCCGATTTCTCTGGCCATCGAACAGGGCGTTCAGGAAACGCACCGCCTCTATCAAGATAAACCGGAATACCGAGAAGAACTCCTGCATGCCTATCATCGCCTGTTGAACCTCTCCGCCTTCCGCCGTCTGCCGGAAGAAGCCATCAAGAGCAGCGGCTATGTCGTCGATACTTTGGAAGCGGTCTTCTGGTGCCTGCTGCACAGCAATAGCTACAAGGAATGCGTCCTGCGTGCCGTCAACCTCGGCGAAGACACCGACACCATCGCGGCCATCGCCGGCGGACTTGCCGGCATTATCTATGGCTATGAAGCCATTCCATCCGAATGGGTAGAGGCACTGAAGGGAAAAGAGCAGATTGAGACCGCACTCGGTAATTGATGCAAAAGTCTCGTCTACACATTTTACAGACGAGACTTTTTGATTTTGTGACGCCCCTAAAATATTATATTTTAAAATATAATATTTTAGAGTATAATATTATAAAGACTATTTTAGAGGTGATTTCGATGAAATTCGTAGACCGTGACCGTGAATTGCGGACGCTGCAGCAGGAGTATGCGCGTACGTCTTCGTCTATGGTTATTATTTATGGACGTCGGCGCGTCGGCAAGACGGAACTCATTCGTCATTTCATCGAGGATAAGCCGTCTCTTTACTTTTTAGCTACGGAAGAATCCGAAGCAATGAACCGCGAAGCATTTCAGCAGCTGACAGCTGATTTTCTTGACAACGATCTGCTTCGTGACAGCGTGCTCACGCGCTGGGAACCAATCTTTCAGCAGCTTGCGCAGGCAGCTGAAAAACAGCGTCTCATCATCGTTATCGATGAATTCCAGTATATTGGCAAAAGCGATCCGGCTTTTCTCTCCGTCTTTCAGCGCATCTGGGATACAATTCTGCAAAACGCCAATATCATGCTGATTTTATGCGGTTCGCTCGTTTCCATGATGATGTCGCAGACCTTAAATCAAAGCAGCCCTCTCTACGGGCGCCGTACCGCGCAGCTCCATGTACGCCCGATTCCATTTGCTCATTATCATGAATTTTTCCCTTCTTCCTTTTCTCAGGAAGAATTGATCAAGCGCTACAGCATCACCGGCGGCGTACCGAAATATATTGAAATGTTTGTCAAGGATGAGGAACTCGCCAAGGCGGTACAGGAAAGTATCCTGACCCCTTCAAGTTTTTTGTTTGATGAGCCGACTTTCCTCCTGCAAAAAGAAGTCTCGGATATCGGCAGCTACTTTTCCATCCTGCGTGTCATCGCTGCCGGCAATCATAAGCTGTCGAAAATTGCAGCCATGCTGCAGCAGAAGCAGACCAATCTTCCGCGCTATCTGAATGTCCTGATTGATCTCGACTTATTGGCACGGGACGTTCCCGTTACCGAAAATAATCCGGCCAAAAGCAAGAAGGGAATTTACCAAATACGGGACAATTTCATCCGTTTCTGGTTTCAGTTCATCTATCCGAATCGGAGCTATCTGGAAATGGGCCATACGGACATCGTGCTCAACCGCCTGAAGCGAAACTTCATCGATAATCAGGTCAGTTTTGTTTACGAACAAATCTGTCAGGAAAAGCTCTGGTCACTCTCTGCCGAAGGAACGCTTCCCGGCCTTCTGGAACGAGTCGGTCGCTGGTGGGACAATGCACACGAAATCGATGTTGTCGGTCTGTCGGAAGCAGATCAGCTGTTAGTGCTTGGTGAATGTAAGTTTTGGGCCGGTCCTGTCGGCATGAATGTTCTCACGACATTGGAACAAAAGGCCGCATTCGTGGACTGGCACAAGGAAACGCGCACAACCATGTACATCTTGTTCAGCATCCACGGCTTCAATGAGGATCTTCGTGCGGCAGCGGCGGTCCGCAAAGATATACTGCTCATTTCCTAAATGGATGAGCCAGAACAAGAATATAGGAAAAAGAATAGAATGCCTTGCAAAAAATAGAGCATCTATGTAGGGAAAGATGCACAAGGGGGAATGGTCAAATGATGTGGGAAGAGGAAGATTCAAAGCAGGCGCGAATGCTGCAGGAGATCCAGCGCCGGATTCTGGAAATTAATATGGAGCGGCGGGAGTTGTCTCTGCCGCATAATCCGTACGATCAGGAGGAGCGGGAATTCTCGAGCATCGAGCAGGGGGACAGCGAAGGGCTAAAAAAGGCCCTCGCGGAAAAACGTACGGGCACGATGACGGGTAAGCTTGCCGACACGCCGCTTCGCTCTGCGAAAAATATCGGCATCGTAATCCTGACGTTGGCTTCACGTGCGGCCATCCGCGGCGGACTCGATCCGGAAACGGCTTTTACCGTAGAAGACGCGTACTCTCAGCAGCTTGAAAAGCTGGAAACAGAAGAAGAGGTCGATAAACTCGCGCGGGAAGCGGAGTTTTATTATACTTCGCTCGTAGCAAAGCTACGTCAAGCCAAGCGGGATGACGATTTGACTGCACGCTGCAAAAACTACATCCAGCAGCATATTCAGGAACCCCTGCGCCTCAATACCATCGCCAATGATTTCAATCTGTCAACGGATTATCTTTCCGCGCATTTTTCGCAGATTACAGGCGTTCCCCTGAAAGAATATATCCTGCAAGCCAAAATTCGTCAGGCAACTGACCTGCTTCGCTACACAGATCAGCCCATCAACATTATCAGTTCGTATTTATCCTTTTCATCGCAAAGCCATTTTGGCAGTGTTTTTCAGAAGTACACTGGGCTCACACCAAAAAAGTATCGAAATAAATACAAAGAATAAAATCTAATACGGCATTTCTTATATTTAGGACGCATTTTTTATAGAATGCGTCTTTTTTATTCGGTATGATATAGGTATAGACGATGCGTGTACGTGAACGCACAACGTACAAATATATACGATTCATAAAAAGAGAGAGGGGCTGTATATGGGGACGATTCAGAATCCAATCATTCCGGGCATGGCACCGGACCCAAGCATTTTGCGCGTAGGCGATGATTACTATATTGCGACATCCAGCTTTCACTGGCTGCCGGGTATTCCTATTTATCATTCGAAAGATCTCGTGAATTGGCAGCTGTTGACGCATGTGCTGCAGGGCAGCGAAGTGGACCTGCGTGGCACGAACACGCCAGCAGGAATCTGGGCCCCGCATCTTTCGTACGATGAGCAGACGAGAAAATATTGGCTGGTCTTCTGCCATATGCAGAACATGGCTGGACGCGAATTCAATGCCGAAAGCTACGCCATGTCGGCCGATGACATCATGGGCCCATGGTCAAGTCCGCTTTACCTCACGTCGATTGGCTTTGACCCTTCGCTTTACCACGAAAACGGCCATCATTATTTGGCGGTTCTCGAATGGGAGACGCGCAGCGGCTATCAGGCGCCGGGCACCATCGTACTTGCAGAAATCGATTTGCAGACCGGCAAGCTCATGAGTAAATGGCAGCGCATCACCAATGGCTTTACAACAAGGGGCTGCGTTGAAGCACCGCAGCTTTATAAACACGGGGATTACTATTATATGATGGCAGCATCCGGCGGCACGGGCTATGCCCACGGCGTTGAAATCGGCCGTTCAAAAAATATCTTTGGCCCGTATGAGCCAAATCCGACAAACGAACCGATTCTCACGTCATCGCCACGCCATCTCTTTTCCCTCGGCGATCCGGATGCCGGCCATTTCGAGATGTATAATCCGCATTCCCTGATGCAGAAAGCCGGCCATGGCTCGCTTGTTGAGACGCCCGACCATGAATTCTACATTGCGCACCTGATGTCAAGGCCTCTTGCGGGAACGACGCGTAATCCGCTCGGACGCGAGACCTCCTTGCAGAAAGTCCGCTGGATGGAAGATGGCTGGCTCGAGCTTGAAGACGGCACAAATCTTGCCAAGATGACGACGCCGGCACCATCTTCTGCGCCAGAAGATGCAAAGCCGGCCAGTCAGGATATCTACGATGCTTTTTCCACAGGAAAGTACAACAAGGCTTTTATGACACCATACCATCAGCCGGACCTTTCGTGGGTCGCGGTAGAAAACAGCCATCTGGTGCTTTCGGGGCGCGGTTCGTTCTTCTCGCAAAACAATCCATCAATTTTGGCCACCCGCGCCACTTCGTTTGCCTATACGCTGCAGACAAAGCTCGATTTCCATCCGGAGCATTTCTCCCAGACGGCAGGAGTTGGCCTGTACTATGACTCGAACAACTGGATTTACGCGCATATCGGCCTGAACGACAAGGAAAATCAGCGCATCATCGCCATCCTGCAGGCCCGACTCGGCATGCGCATCCCCTTTGACTTTGATACCGTGGTCATCCCCGAGGATGCCGTTCCGGAAATCCGTTGGCGCTATGAAAATGGCAGAGCACAGGCATTCTACCGCCTTGATGAGACGGCAGAGTGGCAGGCCCTTGCAGACCCGGTCGATGTTTCATACCTTTCGGATGAAGGCGTCAACGGCGAACCGGGTGAAATCGGCGGCTTTACGGGCCTGTTTAACTTCATCGGCAGCGTCGATGCCTATCAGCATACATCGCATGCGGATTTTTACTATTATAAAGTCGAAAATGATGCCTAAGGGCAGGAGGGAATTATCATGAGTCAAAAAGTTGTTATTTCCATCAAACGCCTGGTACCGGGCCTGATCATCGGCCCTGCCAGCTGGCTTGGACCATATATCGTCATGCTGTCACTGTTCCTGCCGGCACTGCTGCAGGAAATCGATCCCGCGAACAAAGTCGCCATGCTCGCGCTCTTTGCGGCCTCCGGCAGCATTATCTCGGCCATCTCGAACATGGTGGCCGGTGCTCTTTCCGACAGCACGCATTCGCGCTTCGGCAAACGCGCCCCGTGGATTGTCGGCGGCGCCTTTGTCTTCATGCTTTCCATGATTGGCGCAGGCTTCTCGGAAGGCGTCACCATGCTGCTCGTCTGCTGGCTCATCGGTCAGGTGGCCCTGAACTTCATCGTCGCACCGATGGTCGCCTGGCTCGACTTCGCGGAAGATAAGTACAAAGGCACGGCTTCCTCGGCTTACGGCGGTCTCGGCATGGCCCTTGGCAACAACGGTTTCAACGTCATCGGCGCCATGTTCCTCGGTCAGTTCCGTCTCGGTTTCGTCATCTTCGGTGTCATCACGTTCGTCGGCGTCCTGATTGCGACGCTGATTGTCCACGAGCCGTCCAACCTCAATGAAAAAGACGACGACAGCAAGAAAAAAGAGCATTATTCCCTTTCCATGTCGACGCTGCGTCAGGTTTTCCCGGCCTGGCACATCGGCCGCGATTACTATCTTGCCCTGATTGGCAAGATTCTCCTCGGCGTTGCAAACTTCGCCATCACGGGTTACATCCTCTACATCATGACCGACTTCCTGAAGCTCAGCGGCGACATGACGCAGACGAGCATCCAGCTCATCAACTCCATCATGTTCTTCATCGGTGTCTTCATGGGCTTCTTCGCGGGTCCGTTTGCCGATAAATTCAAGATTCTGAAGCTGCCGATTGGCTTTTCGGCTCTGTTCCTCGCCGCAGGCGCGCTGGCACTGTTTGTGCTGCGCGATATGACGGGCATCACCGTCTACGCCTTCTGCGCCGGCATCGGCATGGGCCTCTGGAATTCCCTCGACAACTACCTGAACCTCAAGGTCATTCCGGATAAGGACCGTGTTGGTTTCTTCCTCGGCGTTTACAACGTCGGCAACTCGCTGCCGCAGGCTATCGGCCCGGTCATCGCGGCTACGGCCATCGGCCTCATCGGCTTCTCCGGCGTCTTCGTGATCTCCATGGTCTTCGCGCTGGTTGCCAGCCTCTGCATTTTCGCCATCCGTGGCGTTGCCCGTTAATAGAAAACAAAAAATCGTTCCCGAATCTTGATAGAAGAAAGCGAGGTGAAGCGGGCAGGATACGCCGGTCTTATGGACCGAGGCATCCTGCCCGTATTCTTATGAAAATAAATTCCCTTCTCTACGGTGCAGCGTATTACGACGAATACATGCCCTATGAACGTCTCGAAAAAGACATGCAGCTCATCAAGGACGCCGGCATGAATGTCATCCGCATCGCCGAATCCACCTGGGGCACGATGGAGCCCAAGCGCGGCACATTTGATTTTCACCATATCGACCGTGCCCTCGAGGCTGCCGAAAAATACGGCCTGTACGTCATCGTCGGCACGCCGACTTATGCCATCCCCACGTGGATGGCCAAGGAATGCCCCGATGTCCTGCTTGTGCCGGAACCGGCCATGGTAAAGAACGGCCCTGTCACAGAGCCGGGCCACGAGTTCTACGGCAGGCGCCAGAATATGGATATCGGCCATCCTTATTACCGCGAATGCGCCGAAGAGATGATCCGCGCCCTGATGGAGCACGTCAAGGACCATCCCAGCATCATCGGCTATCAGCTCGACAATGAGACGAAGTACTACGGCAATGCCAATGCGCGCATCCAAAAGGAATTTGTCGCGTGGCTCAAAGAGCGTTTCGGGACGCTCGACGCACTCAACAAGGTCTTTGGCCTCAATTACTGGAGCAATCGTATCAACACCTGGGAGGATTTCCCCGATGTGCGCGGCACGATCAACGCGAGCCTCGCTTCCGCCTTCGACGAATTCCGCCGCGGGACCGTCCGGGATTTCCTCGCCTGGCAGGCTGCCATTGTCAAAGAATATGCCAAGGAAGGCCAGTTCGTCACGCAGAATTTCGATTACGAATGGCGCGGCTGGTCGTTCGGCATTCAGCCGCAGGTCGACCATTTCCAGTGTGCCGAGGTGCTGGACCTTGCCAGCGTCGATATCTATCATCCGACGCAGTCGGCCCTGACGGGTACGGAGATTGCCTTTGGCGGCGACGTCAGCCGTTCGCTCAAGCAGAAAAATTATCTCGTCATGGAGACTGAGGCTCAGGGCTTCCCGCAGTGGACGCCGTATCCGGGGCAGCTTAGGCTGCAGGCCTTCAGCCATCTTGCCAGCGGTGCCTGCGGCGTCATGTACTGGCATTGGCATTCCCTGCACAACTCGTGGGAAACGTATTGGCGCGGTGTCCTGCCGCATGATTTGAAGCCTGGGCGCATCTATCGCGAAGTACAGACAGTCGGTAAAGAGATGGCGCGCCTCTCGAAAGAGCTGCAGGGCCTTACGAAGAAAAACCGCGTGGCGATTCTCGTCAGCAACGAAGCCCTTTCGGCCTTGGAGTATCAGCCTATCGGCGATGTGCTGCGCAAACGCGATTTCAAATATAACGATGTCGTACGCTGGCTCTACGATGCCTTCTACCGCAGCAACATCGAATGTGACTTTTTGCCAGCGACTACGCGAGACTTCCAGGAATATGACCTCATCGCCGTACCTGCCCTCTATACGGCAGAACATGAACTTACGGAAACCCTGAAACAATACGTCAAAGAAGGCGGCCACTTGCTGGCGACTTTTAAGACGGCCTATACGAACGAGAACGTTCAGGTCTATCAGGACGCACAGCCCCATAATCTGACGGATGTCTTCGGGCTCAGTTATCAGGAATTCACCGTCACCCCGAATATGAAGCTGCAGGGCGAAGCATCCCTTACAGGCGCTGAATGCTCCGACTGGCAGGAACTTTTGGAGCCGTCTACGGCCAAAGTTCTCGCTTCCTATGACAACCCGGCCTGGAATGGCTATGCAGCCGTAACCGAAAACGAATACGGCAAAGGCAAAGCCTGGTATCTCGGCTGCTACTTCTCGCCGTCGCATCTTGAAAACTTCGTGCGCGACGTCATTGCGAAAGACCTGCCGGCTATCCGTCCTTACAAGGAGACATTCCCGCTGATCATCCGTCAGGGGTATAACGCCACCGGAAAGAAACTGGCCTATTACCTGAACTACTCAGACAAAGAACAGTCTGTCCCCTATAAAGGCACGAATGCCACGGAATTAATGAGCGGTCAGCCCCTCGAAGATGGCAATATCATCACCTTAGCGCCATGGGACGTACAAATCGTGGCAACAGAAAAAATATAACTTTTTCTTTTTGACCTATTGACTTTTTGACCATTCTGAGTATAATAAGAATTGTAAAGAGGATAAGGGAACCGAGAGAAAGGGTCCAAGGTCCTCGGTACAAATATCAAATGGTTTTGAATCGCCGCCTGATGCTCATCGGAAGGCGGCGGCAAGACGTCGAAAGGGGTTTTTGATTATGTTTGGTTTGGTTCCATTTGTTTCCAACAATGATCTTCAGAAAGAAGAAAACGTATTTGATCGCCTCATGAATGTCTTTGATGAACCGTTTATGCAGAGCTTCCATACTCCGGAATTCAAGGTTGATGTCAAAGACAACAAGGACAGCTACGACCTCACGGCTGAGCTGCCGGGCCTCAAGAAGGAAGACATCTCCCTGACGTACAACAACAATTATCTGACTATCGCCACGAAACATGAGGATACGAAAGATGAAAAGGACGAGAAGGGCAACTACGTCCGCCGCGAACGCAGCCAGAGCAGCATGAGCCGTTCGTTCTACATCGACAACATCGATGAGGGCAAGTGCACGGCAGAGTATAAGGATGGTATCCTTTCCGTCCATATGCCGAAGTCGGCAGAGAAGGCTGAAACGGGTCATACGATCAACATCAATGGCGCCGCTTAAGCCAAGCGTGAAAACGCCTAAAGCTTGACCAACCAAACACCGCGTGTCACCTTCGGGTGGCCGCTGGTGTTTGCTCCATATGCAAGGGACGTCTCTTAAAAGGAGTCAGCATTTTGCTGGCTCCTCTTTTTTTCTCGTGACAAGTATGTAATGGCGTCTTTTTTTATGCAGGAGTCCTTATGCTTTTGCCGCTGAAATGCTCAAAATACGTTCTTTCAGCAGTCTTGCCGCCTCGGAGAAGACCTGATGCTTTTTCCAGATGAAGAACACGCGGCAGGTTTTCGGCGGGTCCAGGGGACGGAACACAAGCGGGCTGTCTTCGGGGAGACTTATAAGCCGGTCAAAGCACAGGACGTAGCCGATGCCTTCTTCGGCCAAAAGAGAAGCATTGTAGAGCAGTGTATACGTGGCGACGATATTGAGTTCGCTTTCGTCTTGATCAAACCAGACGCCAAATTCCTTCCATTTAAGTGCCTGCTGCGAGAGAATCAAGGGGAGTCCGTCAAGGTCTTCTGGATGAATGCTCGTAAGCTTCGCCAAAGGGCTGTCTCTGCGCATCAGGACGCCCCAGCGGTCTTCATAGGAAAGTTCGATATAAGGATAATCCTGCGGCACATCGGGCTGTATCAAGATACCAAAATCCAAGGTGCCTCTTTTCAGATGGTCTTTTACGTTCATGCCATCCATGCTGCGAAAATCATAGTTGACATGGGGATATTCCTTCTGCAGCTCGTGGACGGCATGCGCGATGATCCGCATGCCCGCTGTTTCGCCGCAGCCGATATGCACACTGCCGCTGACGCCTTCCCGTGCATGGGAGACTTCATCGACAGTTTTATCTACGAGTTCGGCAATTTCTTCTGCTCGCTTCTTGAGCAAAAATCCCGCTTCCGTAAGAGTCGTACGCCGATTGCTCCGCAATAGAAGCTTCACGCCGAGTTCATTTTCGAGATCCATGAGCTGACGGGAAAGCGCCGGCTGAGAGACGTGCAATTCTTCCGCCGCATGGGAGATATTTTCCGTTCTGGCCACAGCCAGAAAATATTTCAGGACACGAAATTCCATTTTTATCACCTCTGCCGTCTATTATAACAACATCTGCTATGTGATTCAATTATATCCAGTAAGTATAAATAGGTATTTGTTATAGAAAGCGCCTTATGATATCCTTACCGTAACAGCAAGAAAGGAGCCATTATGCAGACAAACAAAAACCTATTGATCTTCATCCTCATGACCGGAGTATTCGGCATCCTCAATACGGAAATGGGCTTTATCGGCCTTTTGCCCTATATCGCAGAACGCTACGATGTGACCATCGTTCATGCCGGACTGCTCATCAGCCTTTTTGCGCTGGGAGTTGCCATTGCCGGTCCGATTATGCCGCTGCTGTTTTCCCGTTTCAACCGCAAACACGTCATGCTGTTCGTGCTTGGCTTATTCACGGTATGCAATACGATTTCGGTGTTTGCCGCGGATTTCAACCTGCTCTTAGCCGCGCGGGTGCTGCCTGCCTTTTTCCATCCCGTCTACTGCTCGATGGCCTTTACGGTAGCAGCAGCGCTCGCAGGAGCCAAAGATGCCCCAAAGGCCGTGGCCAAAATCAACATCGGGGTATCGGCCGGCATGGTCGTCGGCGTCCCGATCAGCAACTTCCTCGCAGCGAATATCTCCCTGTCCGCCTCCATGTCCTTCTTCGCCATGACGACCTTTCTCGTCATGCTGGCAACGGTCTTCTTTGTTCCTTCTATGCCGGCAGAGAAAAGACTATCTTACGGAAAACAGCTGGCCGTACTCAAAAAGCCCGTCGTCTGGGCCTCAATCTTCGCCGTCATTTTCCTGAACGGTTCGGTCTTCGGTGTGTTCAATTATTGGGCAGCCTATCTTGGGAGCGTGTCAGGCCTTGCGCCAAATCTCATCAGCCTGCTTCTCTTTGGCTACGGCCTTTGCAATATCTTTGGCAGCATGGCCGCGGGCAATCTCCTGTCGAACCGCTCCGAAACTACCGTAAAAGTTTTCCCGTTCCTGCTCGGAGCACTCTATCTCCTGATGCTCACAAGCGGAAGCAGCTGGCCTATGGTGGCCGTGCTTACGCTTTTCTGGGGCATTCTAGCCGGCATCAACGGCAACATCAATCAGTTCTGGCTTTCCCATGCTGCGCCTGAGGCCCCTGATTTTGCCAATGGCCTCTTTCTCACGTCAGCCAATCTCGGTACCATGGCCGCGACAGAAGTAAGCGGCATCTTTATCGACCATTTTGGCATCGAATATGTTATTTGCGGCGGCCTGCTTTTCATCGTCATCGCTGGCATTCTTTTCTGGAGCCAATGCACAAGACGCAGCATGAATCCAGCGGAACTTTCTGTCGAACAGGGGGCATAAACTATGAAGAACAGGAAAATAATCATTCTGGCCTGTCTGCTGGCGTCCGCCTTTCTCACCATCGGCTGCGCCAAAAGCGGCTCACTGGAAAAATCTGCAGCTCAGCCTGAATCTGCCGCAGGGCAGACGGAAGCGGTGCAGAATGCCTCCAAAGAAATAGACAGCCATATCAAGATTTCCGTTGGCAGACATATATTTTATGCCACGCTGGAACATAACGATACGGCAAAAGCCCTTGTAGAAAAACTGCCGCTATCAGTGACCATGACGGAACTGAACGGCAATGAAAAATACTATCGGTTCTCAAGCCCGCTTCCTTCGGCTGATACAAATCCCGGTCAAATCCGTACAGGCGAAATCATGCTGTTTAACGGAGATTACATCGTAATGTTCTACAAAGACTTCCCGACGAATTACCGCTACACAAAGATAGGGCAGATTGAAAATACGGACGGTCTGCCCGAAGCACTGGGAAGCGGGAATGCAGCCGTAACCATAGAACGGGATTCGCCATAACTTATAGACATAACAAAGAATAATTTATAGGTATTTGTTATATAACGTCTATTCGGATATACTGTAAGCAAGATCAATCATAAACATCAGCTCGCACAAAAAAGGAGAACACATCATGTTGAAAAAAGTCATTAAAACCACTTCTCTTGCCGCTATGCTGGCCGCAACGTTTGCGACAACCGCTTTTGCTGCCATGCCGGAAAATGCGACAACGGTTTCTGTACCGGGGCAGACCATTCAGCTCGAACAGAAATGGGATAAGATTTTCCCAGAGTCCAACAAAGTAGATCACCGCAA
Organism: Mitsuokella apri; assembly: GCF_051886055.1. Lineage (NCBI taxonomy): Bacteria > Bacillati > Bacillota > Negativicutes > Selenomonadales > Selenomonadaceae > Mitsuokella > Mitsuokella apri. The sequence continues at coordinate 38,842 of NZ_JBJEXT010000074.1, forward strand.
AGTAACGTTCAAGAATCGTTATGGCTTCACCCTGGCAGGTGACTTGTATGCACCGAAAAACGCCGAGGGAAAAATGGCAGCCATTGCCGTAAGCGGACCTTTCGGCGCGGTTAAAGAACAGTCCAGCGGCCTCTATGCACAGACGCTGGCCGAACGCGGCTTTGTAACACTGGCCTTTGACCCATCCTTTACGGGAGAAAGCTCCGGCACGCCGCGCAACACTGCTTCGCCGGACATCAACACGGAAGATTTCAGCGCTGCTGTAGACTATCTCGGCTCCCTTGACATGGTAGACCGCGATAAGATCGGCATTCTCGGCATCTGCGGCTGGGGTGGTTTTGCCCTGAACGATGCCATTCAGGATACGCGCGTCAAGGCCGTAGCTACGAGCACCATGTACAACATGACCCGCGTCATGGCCAACGGTTATGAAATCAAGATGGATCCAAAGGGCAAATACGACCATGCAGCACCGATGAACGCCGACGCGCGTTACCAGATGAAAGAACAGCTGAACAACAACCGTTGGGAAAGCTCGAAAAACGATTACGCTACATTAGCTCCGGCTAACAATCTGGACCCGGAAAAAGATATTACGCCGGAAACGCCAAAATTCATTGCAGAATACGCTCAGTTCTATCGGACGAAACGTGGCTATCATCCGCGTTCCATCAACTCCAATCCGAATGGTTCCTGGACGAATACTACGCCGCTCTCTTTCATCAACATGCCAATTATGGAATACGCCAAAGAAATGCGTACGCCTGCATTGATCGTGGCTGGTGAAAAAGCACATTCCCGCTACTTCAGCGAAGATGCCTATAAGGCCATCGGTTCGAAAGACAAGGAACTCTACATCGTCCCGGGTGCCAACCACACGGACCTCTACGATAACACCCAGAAAATCCCCTTTGACAAATTCGAGCAGTTCTTCAAGGCACATCTGAAGTAATACTCGCCCGATTCTTTCCCCTTAAATAACAGACATCCCTCAAAAGAAAAAAGAGTCAGCATCTCGCTGGCTCTTCTTTTATTTAAAATGCGGCCAGGAATCTCCTTGCTTTAGCTGGGAGAGGAATGGCCGCAGCCTTGCTTACTTAGAATATTGATTTCGTATGTATTTGACAACCGTTTCCTTGCTCATATTGCCGAGCGTGCTCATATAATAACTATGCGACCAGATGTGACCATTCCAGAATTTATGATACTTGATTTCGGGGTGGTTTTTTAGAAAAAGCCTTGCGCTGCCGCCTTTGAGTGCTCTTATGATATCGGTTATAATATAATTGAGAGGGAGGTGAGATTATGGGACATAAAAAGATGAGCGAATATGCCTATCATTATGGACTGAAAGTTCGCATTTATCCGAGCAACCGGCAGAAAGAAATGATCCGCCGCAATTCGGATGCAGCCCGTTCCGTTTACAATGAAATAGTCGGTACGAACAAAGAAATCAGTTTATTCGGCAAGCTAAATCTTCACATCGACTTCATTGCCAAGCGAATTGAGAACCTGCGGAACAGGATTGCCACGGTGACGGCTTTGAAGAATCGCTTTCCCTGGCTCTGCCATCCAGACATCGATGCCCAAAGTATTGCCAATGCTCGTCAGAATTATCAAAAAGCCTGGCGGCAGTTCCACAAGGTCCATGCGTCTGGCGTGCCACGCTTCCATAAAAAAGACTCCACAGAATCGTATCAGACGAACCCTCATTACGCAAAAGACAAGCCAATTTCATTGTTTACAGGCAATGCCTGTTTTCTCGATGCTCATCATCTGATGCTGCCAAAATTAAAACGCATCCGCTTTCAGTGCTCTCAGAAAATGCTCCAAAAGATTTTTGCTATGGAGAAGGAAAAGCATCGAATTGTCCGTATCGGTACGATCACGATATCGAAAGACGTTACAGGCGATTATTTTGCTTCTTTTCAGCTCGGCTCAGATGAGCCGTTTGTTGAGGCCTTCGCACATACTGGTAAAGAGATTGGTATCGACTTGAACATTGAAAACTTTTATGCCGATTCGAATGGAGTCATTCTGGATAATCCTTCTTATTATCGAAAACAGAAACAGCGGCTCATAAATGCACAGCGTAAGCTTAGTCGACGAATTGTACGGGCGAAAAAGGAACACCGTCCCCTTTGCCAAGCAAAAAATATCGAAAAGCAACGTCAGATTTTAGCCGAGCTTACGTCTGCAGTCAAAAGGAGACGCAGAGAATTTTTACAGCGTACTTCCACGACACTCATCAAGAACCACGATTTGGTCGCAGCAGAAGAATTGCGCAGTAAAAATATGCTGAAGAACCATGCTTTAGCGATGTGCCTTCAGGATAATGGCTGGCGTATTTTTTTGAATATGCTGGAATACAAGGCAAAACTGCACCAGCGGCAGTTTGTTACGGTAGATCCCAAAAATACAACGCAGACCTGTCATAACTGCGGATATGTGATGCGCGGAGAACAAAAATTGACACTTCGCGACCGTGAATGGACATGCCCTGTCTGCGGAATGCACCATATTCGCGATATTAATGCTGCCAAGAATATCCTCGCTAAAGGCAAAGCAAAACTTGGCATAACATGATTTCCTTCGTCCGTTTGGCAACTTGCGGACGTAAATGGCTTTGGTAATTGCCGCGCCTCTGCTGGATGAAGCAGAAATGCCGAACCAGTAAGTGTGGTCTATCTAAGCAAATTGAGGTGCCGTATAGGTTCCCTCAAGCTCGCGACTTTAGTCGCGAGTAGTTGACAAAAATCATGGCCTACTATCTGCCAAAACATGAGGAGGAAGAAAAATGAGTCGTTTAGATGAAATCCTAGCCGCCAACAAAGAATTCGTGGCCCATGGCAAGCATGACTATACGGCAGAGGACATTGCCGCGAGCAAACTGCCGAAAAAGAAGATGGCCATTTTCACCTGCATGGATACGAGACTGACGGAGATTCTCGAGCCGGCCATGGGCATTCAACGCGGCGATGCCAAAATCATCCGCACCGTCGGCAACTATCTCACAGGCGAATTTGATGCCGTCATCCGCAGCCTGATGGTCGCCATCTACGAGCTTGGCGTCGAAGAAATCTTCGTCGTCGGCCATTACGAATGCGGCATGGCCAAGACCACGGCAGAAAGCCTCGCCGCCGCAATGCGTGCACACGGCGTCACGGAAGACGCCATTGCCAAAGTGCACGGCGAGCTTGAAACTTGGGCCGACGCGTTCCATGACCCCGTCGAAAATGTCAAAGACGCCGTGAAAAAGATTGAGCAGAACCCCTACATTCCGAAAAACATCAAAGTGCACGGCCTCATGATCCACCCGCGCACCGGACAGCTCGATGTCATAAAGACGGCATCCGGCAGCAGCCTGACCAAGTAAACGCAGTCATACTCCCCAAAAAAAGAGGAACCCCACTGGTTCCTCTTTTACATGTATTTTGTGGATATGTTGGACATATTGGATCTGTTGGATATATTGAACAACATATCCAACAGATTTTATACACCTGACGATTGAGCGTTTACTCGAATCGCCATCAGCCCGCAATTGGGACCGATGGATTTCATAAACAAAGGCAGTCCGCTGACTTGCATAAGTCGGCAGACTGCCTTTTGTCTGAAAGGGAGTTTGGAGAAATTTCCCCTATATGATCAGCCATTGGGGAACTGGCTGTAATCACCTGTCAATTCAGGTATTCAAGCAGGCATTTTTCAAGGTCCTTCAGGGACTCCGTTGGTTCGAAGCGGGCAACGACATTGCCCTGACGGTCTACGATGAACTTCGTGAAATTCCATTTAATGTCCGGATTTTCCTTGTAATGCCAGTCACGCTGACGAAGCAGCAGACTCATGCCCATTGCCTTCGGACCGCTGCCAAAGCCCTTGAATCCCCGCTGGGACTTCAGATAGGTATAAAGAGGCAGTTCATGTTCGCCGTTGACATCCGCTTTCTTCATGCGGCGAAACGTCGTATTGTATTTCAATGTGCAAAAATTTTGAATGCCCTGATCATCCTCCGGGGCCTGTCCGAGGAACTGATTGCAGGGAATATCAAGGACTTCCAGCCCCTGCTCTTTATATTTCTCATAAAGAGCTTCCAATGCCTTGTACTGCGGCGTAAAACCACAGTGCGTAGCGGTATTGATAATCAGCATGACCTTGCCGCGAAAATCATTCAGCGGAACTTTATTGCCCTGATTATCTTCCAGTTCAAAATCATAAATCGTCATTAAAATCCCTCCGCCTGTCGTGATTATTTCTTCTCTTTAAAGGCACTTTTCGGCTGACCGCAGAGCGGGCAGGTATAGTCGTCCCCTTCTTCGTCGAGATTGCCTTCATACTCATAGCCGCAGACCGGTCAGACGTAAACTTTTTTGTCAGATTTCGCTTTTGGCTTTGACTCTTCTGGATATTTTGCAAGGATCTCTGCCATCATGACACCGTGGTGGCCTTCCTGTTTGGCAAAGATTTCCATTTCATCAGCTGCTTCCGCAAAGCCAGCGGCACGGACTTTATCCGCAATTGCCTTGACCTGTGCTTCGCCGTTCGTCTCTGCTTTCTGCAGCGTCCGGATAAGGCCCCAGAAATCCTGTGGATACTTGGCACTCATGACTGCGTAGAAGCCAGCATGTACCGCTTCCTGATTGGCTGCCTCGATCAGCGTATCGACAATATCGTCATAGCCCTGCTCCTTTGCCAGTCTGGCCAGTGCGTAATACATCATCGTGCCATTGACTTCTGCCTGCATCATGCCTTTCATCATTTTCTCCATATCCGTGCCGATTGCCTGTCCGTAAATGCTCATGATTTTTCTCCTTTTTCCTTATCTTTATGTGAAATCCTTATTCAAAGCGGCTGTGCCGCCACATCATGCATTCTGATTTGCTGTCTTGATATCGTTTTCCGGAATGCTGAACGCTCCTACGCCAAAATGAAGAATATATTCTTCTGCACCAGCCACCGGCATCCAGTAGCCATAAGCCTTGCTGCCGTTTGGAGCATCATAGGTCACGCAGACCGTGCGTTTTTCGTCGGCTGCACGATTGCAGAGACAGCCCTTATGCTGTTCCAATGTGCCATTATCTATGCACCGCATCTGCGTATTCAGGCCAAATCCTGCGGCTTTCTGATTGACTGCGTAGATCTGACGATTTTTCTGGATCAGTAAAACCGGCTCTGGAAAATTATCCCACATCATGTGGAACGACTCGATGATTTTCTGCTGTTCCATTTTTGCTCTCCTTTTCCTGTCTGCGTTATCGCTGTGATTTGTTTTACATGCTCTATTATACGCATCTATTTAATTTTGTCAAATTAAATTTTATAAAATCTTATTTGATTTAATCATGTATCTCTGCTAGAATATAATTATGAAGAATCATTATAGAATTGAAGGTGTTATCCAATGACAGATATCCAAAAACAGACGACAGCCGCTGTTGGTTCTGACTTTAATCCGCTGCTTCTGCAGAATCAGCTTTGCTTTCCACTATATGCCAGTGCCCGCAAGATCGTAGCAGCTTACCATCCCTTCCTGAAAGCCATCGGACTCACCTATGCGCAGTATGTCACGATGATGGTGCTATGGGAAGAAAAGAGCATCACGATGCACGAGCTCGGCAAACGCCTTTACCTCGATTCCGGTACACTGACGCCGGTGCTGAAAAAGTTAGAGGGTATGGGATACGTAAAACGCCGCCGTCAGCCAGAAGATGAACGCGTCCTGCTCGTTGACATTACGCCGGAGGGAGAGACCCTGCGCGAAAAGGCCGAAAAAGTACCTTACGAAATGGGTTGCCTGCTTAATCGCAAAGGCGATCTTTTTACGCCAGCGGAAGTAGAGATTCTGAAAAAGCAGCTCTACCGTATAATTGAGGCATTAGCTTAAATTCCATATAGAAAGAGGAATCAACATCTAGCTGATTCCTCTTTTTTGTGCCTATTTTTATGGACATATTGGATATGTTGAACAATATAATCAACATATCCAATATGTCCAACATGTCCAATAAAGCTATTGATAAAAAGCCGTTATTTCTTTGCTGACAATTCATCTTGACCATAGAGCTCGATAAAGCGCGCCACGGATATGCCGTGGTCCTCAAGCAGCCGCTTGGCCGTGACGTTTAGATGACATTCCTTCAAAGCCTTGCGGACGACGGATTGCCCTTATTCAACGTCGAACAGAAATTTATAGTCTTTTACCACATCAGGATGAAGACTGCGTCCTACGACGCACATGGTCTCTAAGATACGAGGAATTTCCTTCCGGATTTCCTCGCTGTAGTCTTTATGCAAATGAAATGTCAAATGAATCGCCTTGACCCGGAATGTTTCGAAGTCCGCATCCTTGGACACATCGACATAAGAACCGGAAAAATCCAAATTTTTCTTTTCCAACACAGCAGCCAGTACGGTTTCCGCACAGTCTGCTAAGGCCAGAGCCAAAATATCTGTCGGCAAAAGACGGGATGCATCATTTTCTGTAACCATGGTCTCTGTCCATTGGCTTCGAGACGGACCGATTGGTTGTTGTTGCCTAAATAAACGACTTTGCAGTTACTCATGTCATATCCTCCTGACCGTAAAACACGTATGTCATACTTGTTTATACCTCAATGATAGCAGTCAGCGGAAAGCATGTGAAATACTTTTATCGAATCATTTATGTTTATATCGTATTAATTGGCAACCATGTCCTCGTAATATGCCCTGGCTTCCCGAATTACTTGATATATCGGTGATTTTTTATCGGCCAGGGATGTTTTCAGGCTGTAAATCCCCAATTGAGTCACGGGAGATTCCGGCCAAGAAAAAACGGCCAGTTCCTTGTGTGCTGGCAGCAAATAATCGGGCAGGAGAACATAGCCGCTGCCGCATAAGGCGAGGGCACAGGCCTCACTCGCGTTGGCACAGATGATATTGTCCTGCTCCTCATTGACGGGCAGGATGCGATGGCCCCGCGAGAAAACGTGTTTTAACAGATATGGCGGAATATCAAAAATCTGCCGATATGGCAGTAATTCTTCGGAAGAAACGCTCTTATCACGCTTTCTTTTCTTTTTTTGAGCAAGGGGATGGTCCTTGCGGCAAACGCAGTAGAACCGTTCTTCGTGAAGCGGCGTAAAGACGACGCTTTCGTGAGCAAATTTCGCATCTTTGATAGTAAAGACCAAATCCAATTTGCCACTCACGAGCCGCTGCAGATTGGCATCGGTCTGGTCCAGCGTGAATTCTGCAGTTAATTTCTCCTGCTGCTCCAGCACAGGCCGCAAAAATGCCGTCAAAAGGGGCATGGCCTGCGTATCCATGTAGCCAATGCGCAGCACCTGATGAAAGGTATTCTGAAAATGAGAAATCCAATCCAGACTATGGTAATAAGTGTGCAGCATGGACTGGGCTTCCGGCAGGAACTGGGCCCCTACCTGCGTCAGCGACACCGCACGGGTGGTCCGATGAAAAAGCTGCGTTCCCAGTTCCTGTTCCAACGACTGAATCTGCCGGGATACAGCGGGCTGCGTCATATTCAATTCTTCCGCAGCCCGCATATAGTTAAGGGTATTAGCCAGAGTGGCAAAGCATTCCAACTGCGTCGTGTTCATCCTGATTCCTCCCTCTTATTAATACGGTCCATTTATCAATTATACCATATATTTATTTCACCGGAGACATTTTCCATGCTATGATGACAACGTAAACAAAAAGAGCAGATCCTCATCTGCACAACGTAAAGAACAGACAAGTCAGGGTGAAAGGAAGAACGTCATGATGAATTATTCCCGCTTTAGAAAAGCATCGTTAGCCGTACTGGTTTCGCTGGCAGCCTTTGGCTTCCAGACTTCAGCGGATGTGTCTGCAGCTGCTGTTGTAATGCCGGAACAGAACACAGTGACGGCCGCTCAGGTGCCCAGTCCAGTTGTCAAAAATTTGAAAATTGGTTCCGTAGCTGTCTATGACTTCGGCAAGATCAAGATTCACGCTTATCAGAGCAAGGATCCTCTCGGTGATGAGACGTATGTCCTCGAAAATGATAAGCATCTGGTCTTACTGGAATCCACAGCCTTTAAAGCGAACAACGAGGAATGGCAGCAGTATATCAAATCCTTGAAGAAACCTGTAGCCGGCGCGCTGATGGCCTATCATCCCAATGATGCAGATGAATATGGCGCCAAAATCTATGCCACGGAAACAGCCCTGAAAAGCTGGCAGAAAGGCGGCAGTATTTACGCTCTGACCGAGAACTTCAATAAAGGCTTCGGCACGGAAGCTGTAGCCGGAACGCTGCCCACGCAGGCAAAACTTTTACAGGAAGGGCAGCATGTCAAAATCGGTGGCATTCTGTTTCATATCCTGCCTGCCGGCGATGCAGCTTACAGCATCGAACTCCCGCAGATCAACGTCGTTTATCGTCATATGATGGGCTCTCACACGCATAATATCCTGACCAGCCCAGCCCATATCGATGCAGAAATCGCGGCCATGCAGCAGTACCAGAAAGCCGGCTACGCACTGGTGCTCACAGGCCATAATGTACCGGAAGGACAGGACGCTGTCGCAACGAAATTGACCTATCTGCAGACCATAAAGCAGCTTGCCGCTGAAAATAAGAATAAAGAAGATTTTGTGACGGCTGTCAAAAAATCATTCCCGGATTATCAGGGCGATAATTACCTGATGATGACCGCTGATTCTCTCTACGCGAAGTAAGCAGAAATTCTATAGCCCTCATAGCGATAGGAAGCATCGATATAATCAACATGTCCAATATGTCCAACAAAGCCATTGACGAAAGGCTGTCATTTCTTTGCTGACGTTTCATCCTGACAGTACAGCTCAATAAAGCGCGCCACGGACATGCCGTGGTCTTCAAGCAGACGTTTGGCCGTGACATTGAGGTGGCGTTCCTTCAGGGCCTTGCGGACGACACTAACCATGGCCCGGCCCATGTCGTCGGACTGATCGAACGGTGTTTCCTCGACATCAAGGGAAATCTCGTCGCCAAACATCTTGATGGCATCGAGCTCCCAAGCGGCATTTTCCTGCTTGGCCTTGAATTCGCGCTCAATCGCGGCCTTCATATCCTGATCCTGTCTCAGGTAGTTCTCGGCAATCGCCTTATAGAGAAAAGCGGGGACATTCTTGACTTTTCGCGTCTTGGCCAGCTCGACGGCGTAGCCCATGCGTTTCTCAAATTCTTCGTTGCTGCCACAGAGAAGCGTAAGCTTGTCGACGCTCTGGCGCGTAAGGCCGTGCCATTCATTCCTGTTCGGCAGCATCTCCATCTGCACCGTTTCCGCAGCTTCCTCATCCGGCATGACCTGCGAGCAGTCCATCGTAAAATTAAATCCCATAATACGGCGTGCCTTCCGAACTTTCGTATACGAGATCCGGTATTGCGTCTTCTCGTTGATTTCCTTGATTGGGTCATCGAGAACACGGCGGCAGAAATCCTGAATCCTCGTATAAGTATGTTCCCCGACGTTCAGCATGAAGCGCAGGTCGCCGAGTTCAATATGGCGCTGGATGGTCTTGTCATGCATCAGCCCCTGATATTGCAGCATGAGCTCCAAAAGACGCATGCTGTACGCACTGGACAGATTGAAAATCTGCTTCATAGCAATGCGCGTATAGCCTTTACCAAGCTCAAAGATGTCAAGCAGATAGGGACGCATCTCATTGTTGAACTTGATGCGCAGGCCATCGCGTTTTTCATATTCGATGACGGCAAAGAGCGGCACGTACTTCATCCCTTCTTCAGAACGCAGGACGAGAACGCGCTTGGCCAACGAATCACAGGTTTTATCAAGTAAAGTTAGATACATGCCGTTGCCCAATATCTCTTTGACCTGACTAGGCGAGATGTGCGTAGCTGGAAAATCCTTGTCGTAAAATTTGTCATTCCTGCCAAGATGTGGATTTATGTCCTGCAGAGCAAGCAGGAAAAGGCGCATTTCCAGCGCATTCATCGCTTTCTTCGCTTCGATGAGCGGATTGGCCTGATAAATAACGGGACGACGATCATTCATAGAAATGTTCCTTTCATTTTCGCAGAAATCAAGTAAAATCAAGGGCTGCAGAGATTAAATCGGCAAGCAAACCGGTAAGGAAACCGACGGCTTTGCGGGCAATATTTGGCGGTAAGGTGGACGATTTTTAACTGACATGTCAAAGTCAAGCCCTTTTTCGAAAATATTTTTGGTTAAAATCTGTCTACATTACGTCTAATTTCATTATATCAAACGTAATGTAGACATTCAACAGGCATTATTTCTACCTTTTATCATATATCAGGTTAAAATCCGTCTCCCTTTAGGTTAAATTTCGTCCACCTAAAAAGCCCAATTTGGTTAAAAATTGTCTACCTATAGGTTAAAATCCGTCCACCTAAAAAGCCGCTAGCCCTTGTGCTATAAGGCTTTCAAAACACCTATAGCATATATAGCATTATATGCTAAAAGCAAGCATAGCATAGGGAAGTTATCCACAGAGGAAAATAGAGCAACGATCCAGACTTCCACAGCTGCCTTTGCCGGCCTGCTTGCCTTTTCTTTTTTGTCCTTTTTATCTCTTGAACGATCCATTTCGTTCTATTCGAAGATGGTTGCTTGATTTCCATCCCCTCTTGACACTCCACCTGCCTTTAGGCATGGGAGTGTCAAACTATATTTTGCTAGACTTTCTGCTTCAGTTGCCCGCTAGAGATCACTTTGCGGATTCCCTTGACAACTATATTTAAAAATTCTAATATATAAATATAAATTGTGAGGTGTATAAATTGATTCAAGATGAAAAATTTCTGCAGCAGCAGGCAGAGCTCCTAAAGGTCATTGCCCATCCCGTACGGCTTTGCATCGTCCGCGGACTTTGGCAGAATGGCGGCTGCAATGTGACACATATGCAGCAGTGCATGGATGTACCGCAGTCAACGGTTTCTCAGCATCTGGCAAAACTGCGTCAGGCGGGAATCATCGAAGGAAAGCGCAGCGGACTGGAAATCTGCTATACGCTGAAAGATGAACGCGTCAAAGCCATCTTGTCATGCCTTTTTCCAAAAAAGAAAGCCGGTACAGAGGAGGAATCATCATGGTAAAACGTTCACCGCGTCATGCTGTAGTACATAAAGAAAACTGCGTGGCCTGCGGCACGTGTGTCGACATCTGTCCACGCGGTGCCATGAGCATCCATGCAGGCATTTTTGCCGAAGTCAATGAGGATCTCTGTGTCGGCTGCGGCATGTGCGCCAGAGAGTGTCCGGCTTCCGCGATTCAGATTGGGGTGAGACCATGAAACAGCAGCATCACTGGTACCACTATCTTTGGCTGTGGTCCATTTTCTATTTCTCAATGAGCTTCGTCAACATCCTCTTTGCATGGCTCGGGCTCATCAGCTTCTGCCTGCCACTCTTATTTGCCATCATCGGCGGCAACAAGCTCTTCTGCAATCGCTATTGCGACCGCGGTCAGCTGCTCCGCGTGCTCGGCAGTCAAGTCGGACTTTCGCGGCGCCATGAAATGCCTGCTTGGCTGAAAAGCCAAACTTTCCGCTACGCCTTTATGATATTCTTTTTCGCCATGTTCGGCAGTGTCATCTACACTACCTGGCTCGTCGGCAGCGGCGCATCCAGCGTCAAAGAAGCTGTCATGCTGCTTTGGAGCATCAACCTGCCCTGGCATTGGACCTATACGGCAAGCGTCAGCCCGTGGCAGGCTCAATTCGCCTTTGGCCTCTATAGTCTGATGATGACCTCCGAAGTCATCGCCTTGGCTGCCATGCTCTGGTTCAAGCCGCGCTCCTGGTGCGTCTTCTGCCCGATGGGGACCTTGACGCAGACCATCTGCAGGGTGAAATCAGGCTCTGGCCGCAATAATTAATGGTATAAATTGGATAAGTTGAACAACATATCCAATGTATCCAACATATCCAACAAAGCTATTGACGAAAAAGCTGTCATTTCTTTGCTGTCGTTTCATCCTGACAGTACAATTCGATAAAGCGCGCCACGGACATGCCGTGGTCTTCAAGCAGGCGCTTAGCCGTGACATTGAGGTGACGTTCCTTCAAGGCCTTGCGGACGACGCTGACCATGGCCCGGCCCATGTCGTCGGACTGGTCAAACGGTGTTTCCTCGACATCGAGGGAAATCTTGTCACCAAACAGTTTGAGAGCATCGAGCTCCCAAGCGGCATTTTCCTGCTTGGCCTTAAATTCACGCTCCACGGCGGCCTTCATGTCGAGGTCCTGCTGCCGATAGTTCTCGGCAACGGCTTTGTAAAGAAAGGCCGGTACATTCTTGACTTTGCGCGTCTTAGCCAGTTCGACAGCGTAATCCATGCGGCGCAGGAATTCTTCGTTGCTGCCGCACAGCGTCGTCAGCTTGTCGACCATCTTTTCCGAGAGACCATGGCGGTCTTTCTTGGCTGGCAGTGCTTCAAGCGTAACGTTTTCCTCGGCTGCGCGATCAACCAAAAGATCGCGGCAGTCCATCGAAAAAGTAAAGCCCGTGACTTTGCGTCCCGTCTTTGTCCTCACGTACGTCATATGGTACTGCGTCTTTTCGTTGATTTCACGAATGGGATTGTCCAACACGTATTTGCAGAACGGGCCAATCTGCTTGTACTGCGAAGGACCGATATCGAAGAAAAAGCGAAGCTTGTCGAGCTCGATATGGCGCGTGATGACCTTCCCCTGCATCGTGCCGCGGTACTGCAGCATCAGTTCAAGCAGGCGCATAGCATAGGCAGACGACAAATTGAAAATCTGCTTCATGCTGATTTTCGTATAGCCATCGCCGCTCTCATAGATATGGAGCAGAAAAGGCTCCATGTCCTCATTGAACTTGATGTACAGGCCATCCTTCGGCGTGTATTTGATACGCACAAAAATGGAGAATTTGACAAAGCCGCCGTCATCATTGCGCACCGTGACGATTTTCTGCAGCATATCGTCACAGACGCGTTCCAGACGGTTCAGATACTCACCGTGTCCGAAGATGGCCTTAACCTCTGCCGGCGTCAGATGGAACTCCCGAAACTCCTTGTCGTAGTATTTGTCATTGCCGGAAATATGCGGATTGACATGGGCCACGGCCAGCAGAAACAGCCGCATCTCCAAAGCATTCAGCGGCTTTCTTGCCTCGATCAGCGGATTGGACTGATAGATATCCCGCGCCTCATTCACTTCCAATTTTTCCACACGCTTCGCCTCGCTTTCCCCGTAAAAGAGTAGAAAATGTGACCTGCAATGCCTGTCCGCGGTCACAATTCCTACTTTTATTCCATTATAACAGGGAAGTATTAGGTGCTCAAGCTATATTTTTATCAAATGCCCTCGAATTAGGTCACAATCCCTAATAGTTCAGGTCACATTTCCTAATACTTAACGCAAAAATTGGTCACAATCCCTAATAGTTAGGTCACAATCCCTAATCGAAAACGCCCGAAACCCGCGCCATTACTGGGCTCAAATCGCGGAAAGCATTATAAAGCATTATATGCTAAAAGCATGCATAGCATAGGGAAGTTATCCACAGGCAAGAAAATACCTATCTCATCCGTCACGCCAGCACCTCCCATATGCTTTTGCCTGCCTGCCTTTTCTTTCTTTTTCATAGAATAATTTGAGGGAACATATACTGCGCTCGGCGGTCAACATCACCGGTGATGCTGCCTATGCCACGATTGTCGATCGTTTCCATACGGAAGAAAAGTCAGCCGCCTAATATTGACCATAAGAAAACCGGATGGGGAAGTATCCTCATCCGGCTTTTTGCATAGGAAAGTCAATATTTTCTTATCGGTGTGCGCGAATCATTTCCATGGTTTCTTTGAATTCGGGATCGCTGTCAAAATCAAAGTCAACTTTTTTACCGACTTTGTAGCGGATCCAGACGGCATCATCCGGCATGATTTTGACTTCCAAAGGCTTAAAGAGGACAGGCTGGTCGGTCGTGATGCCTGGTTTTGCCATGAAGAGAGTCTGTGTTTCCGTGCTGCCGTCCGCTGCCGGAGCCATGACCAGGCTCAATTCATCAACCAACCCTGCCTGTACAAAACTCCAGTTGATGACGCCGCCGCCACCGAGCATTGCGGAATCCACATGCAGAACATTTTTGATCTTATCGTAAAGCAGCGGCAGGTCGACGCTGTCTTTGCCGCAGATCAGGTAGCTGATTCCCTTTTTACGCAGAAAATCCTTGTAGCTGTTGGACGCCGCTTCGGTGAGGACTTCTACGATATGGCTCTTGACACCATCATATTCGCTGACATTATCCTGCCATGCCAGTTTGCCGTGACCATCGACGGCAATCACGAACTGTCCCAAAGATACGCCATCGGCCAAATAGTCGCCGGCAGGAACCTCGGGGGCATTTTCATCAAGCTCCGGCTTAGCATAAAATGTGAAGTTATCGTCGATTGTCGTGCGGCCGTTGATCATCGCCTGATACTGGTATTTGGCATCTGGACCATTCATGATCGTGCTGAAGCTGTCTGGCGCTTCGCTGGTCGACGGACGCCAGAGATACTTCCCCATGATTTTGCCGTCCGTCGAAGTCTCCATATGACAAAAAATAAATGGTTTATCCATTTGCTCATCTCCTTCTAAAAATGCTTATCTATCTTCACTATAACAAAAAATTACATCATCTGACCAATGCTTTTTGCCAAAGTCCTGTCATACGAATCAGGCATACCTGAGGGGGAAAAAGTAAATCCGATTCCAATCATTACAGACAGAATACAGAGGATGCATTCATTTGTGGAAAAAATCCTTCCACAGTTTGCCTAGAATGCCCCGCAGAAAGCCCAGAATGCCGGCAAAAAAGCACAGGACGGCAAGAACGGCACCGCATATTACAGCACCCCAAACGAAGAACGAAAACATCATCATCAGCTCCATGCCATGTTTGTTCACCAATTACACAATCATAATACACTATTCTGGAATATTAAGCAGCATTTTCGGTGGTCTTTTTTCATTGAGGAAAACTGTCGAATTGGCAGGAATCTGACTACTTTAGAAGAAGTTTATTAACAAATGGAACAACACGCGGATCGGTCTGAATTTTGAATAGAAGGGATGATTTTCTTATGGGAACTGCAATCCTTGTTATTTTCGTTCTCTTTGTTATTTTTTACTGCCTTGGACGTTCTGCCAAAACAAAGCAGCAGAATACATCATCTATTTCACCAAGCCAGCGGTCTGCCATATCGTCAAACCGGCCGTTCCCTCAGGAAAAACCGACTCCTTCTTTGCAGAATGGTGCGGATATCCCAAAGGCCCATATCGATGCCGTTCGGCGAAATATCATGCGGCATGAACTGCGCCCAGACCAGCGTCAGGCTCTTGCGGATATCCGCCGTCAAAATGCTTTGGACCGTCAGCATGACAGCCGTATGGCTGCGGCTGCCGGTCTTGCCGGCGTAGTCGCAGGCGCGGCCCTGATGCGTCATCACGATGCACAGGAAACGCAGGCCCATATCGATCAGGCCGCAGCAATGCAGCGCGATGCCTTGGCCATGCAGGATCAAAATGACAGTGGCGTTGATGATTCTTCAACGGATGATCTCGATATCGATCAGAACGTGGACTGGTCAGCAGATGATGACGGGCAATTTGGCAGCGACGACTATGACAATGATGACTATGACAGTGACGACTACGATAGTGATGATTACGACTACGACGATGCCAGCGATGCCGATGAATATCCTGACAACGATGATGGCTTTGACTATAACGACGACGCTGGCAGCTATGACGATTACGGTGATTATGGCGGCGGTGACGACGGCGGCGATTTCTTCTGAAAAACTGCTGATTTTTCCTAACAGGCCGCTAAAATTTTATAAGAACAAACCGCCCTTCTTCGGTCATCACTCCGAAGAAGGGCGGTTCTTTTGGTATATGCCTTGCTAGACATGCCATGATTTCATTATAACATGGCAATTGTCAATGGACATAACGAGTATACACAATTTCGGGCATTCATTTAATGATGGTGACATTCTTCGTCGTCAGCTGCGGCGTCCTCGCATATTTAACCGCAGGGATGCCCAAAGCTATAACAAAGCCGAGTTTGCAGTGCTCTGGAATATGGAACTGTGCCTCGACCTCAGGAAAATGCCTTGCCATAGCGACGGCGAAGCCGTCAAAGAGTGTG
Source organism: Mitsuokella apri (assembly GCF_051886055.1). NCBI lineage: Bacteria > Bacillati > Bacillota > Negativicutes > Selenomonadales > Selenomonadaceae > Mitsuokella > Mitsuokella apri. The sequence continues at coordinate 54,998 of NZ_JBJEXT010000074.1, forward strand.
CCAAGTCCGAGGCTTTGGGCGTAAAGCTCGAGATACGAGAGGGCGATGATCGGGTCAACCGGACGGCACATCTCGACGGTCTTGGTTTCATCGACTGAGGCGACGACGAGTGCCGGTGCACCGCGATAGACGACATCCTTGCCCTGTGCGCGGCCCTTTGCTGCCATCTCCTTCAAGAATACCAGCGGCGAGTCGTCAGGGAGACGGTCGAGACAGTCATAGGTGATGCTGCGAAGTTCATCCATTTTCCTGCGCGTCGCGATGATGGTAAAACGCAGGGAAGGGGCATTGATGCCCGTCGGCGGATAGGCCAGCATCTCCTGAAGCTTGGCGATTTTCTCCGCCGGCACATCGGCATCTTTGTACTGGCGGACGCTGCGGCGCGACTTGATGAGTCCAAGCAAAGCCTCGCTGTCGACCGTCGTCACCGGAGACGAATCGGCAGGATTGAGTCCGTTAAAGGAAAAAGCCCCCGTCGGGCAGATGGCAAGGCAGTGCTGACAGGCAATGCACCGTTCATCCCCGCCCCTGATATAACGCGGTACCTTGTTTTCGTCAAACTCCAGACAGGAAGCAATGCAGTCGCGGAGACACATACCGCAGTGAATGCATTTTTCTTTGTCAATCGCAATGAATTTTTTCATGATTATTTTCCCTCCGGCTGTATTACTGCTCATAGTTTATATATTATTAGATGTACCATTCATTATAACAAAAACATCCATAAAAAGTAAGGCCAGGGGAGCCGAGGAATATATTTGTAAAGGATTTTGCTGCTTCAAATGCCTGCAAATAAAAATTAATTTCATATTTTCTTTTTGACCTATTGACTTTTTGACCATTCTGAGTATAATAAGAATTGTAAAGAGGATAAGGGAACCGAGAGAAAGGGTCCAAGGTCCTCGGTACAAATATCAAATGGTTTTGAATCGCCGCCTGATGCTCATCGGAAGGCGGCGGCAAGACGTCGAAAGGGGTTTTTGATTATGTTTGGTTTGGTTCCATTTGTTTCCAACAATGATCTTCAGAAAGAAGAAAACGTATTTGATCGCCTCATGAATGTCTTTGATGAACCGTTTATGCAGAGCTTCCATACTCCGGAATTCAAGGTTGATGTCAAAGACAACAAGGACAGCTACGACCTCACGGCTGAGCTGCCGGGCCTCAAGAAGGAAGACATCTCCCTGACGTACAACAACAATTATCTGACTATCGCCACGAAACATGAGGATACGAAAGATGAAAAGGACGAGAAGGGCAACTACGTCCGCCGCGAACGCAGCCAGAGCAGCATGAGCCGTTCGTTCTACATCGACAACATCGATGAGGGCAAGTGCACGGCAGAGTATAAGGATGGTATCCTTTCCGTCCATATGCCGAAGTCGGCAGAGAAGGCTGAAACGGGTCATACGATCAACATCAATGGCGCCGCTTAAGCCAAGCGTGAAAACGCCTAAAGCTTGACCAACCAAACACCGCGTGTCACCTTCGGGTGGCCGCTGGTGTTTGCTCCATATGAAAGGGACGTCTCTAAAGAAGCCGGTACAAAAAGGTACCGGTTTCTTTTTTTATTTCTGTTATCTTACCTGCACAGGCCATTTATTATGCCGCCAGAACTGCAACATGCCACTTAGAAGGAAAATAGGATTTTATGTAGAATCCATATATAGAATTTAAAGAATAATGAGAAATATAGAGAGCTTGGAGGGGAAAGAATGGCAGATCGCATTATCCAAACGGCCGACTTATCCAGAATTGCCAGTAACCTGGAAGCAATTCATGGCAGGATTGCGGCCGTTGATACACATGTCGATGCAGTCGAAGGGGAACTGCTGCATACAAAATCAGAGCTTGAAGCTCTGGTCGATGAGTTTCATGCTTTTGTCAATGAGCAGATGCTGCGCAACCGTGAGCAGCTTGCCGAAACGCGCGTCGTGAAGCTCAGGCAGGAAATCCAGAAGCGCTTTGGCCATTACGATGTGGTCAGGCGTATGGCAACGGGAATCCTGCAGGCAACGGATATTGGCATCATCCGTAAGGAAATTATCAATAACGCAACTGAGGATGTGATGATCAAGACACCGGGGTATTGGCTTGCTCCCTGCCTTGTCGCCCTGGCCGCGTGGATTGCAGATAACAAAGAGCTTGCCCAGAAGGCAGTCAAAGAGGCAATTGCCCGGGATGATGAAAAGACCTCATTGTTCTTTGCCTTGATCTGCCGCCGTGCGGACCGCAAGCTTGCCTGCATCAAGTGGGTGAATCGGTATCTTGCCAATCAGGATGAAGAAAATCTGGACCGCAAGACCATCCTCGTACTTTCCGCTTACGCCAATGGTCTTTGGGGAAATGACCTTGAAAATGAGGTTGGCGGACAGATGAAGGAATGGCTCGAACATCTTGAGGCAAAACCGGGCTTTGTAGAGAAGCAGCGCGAGCAGTGGAAACAGGCTATTCTGCTGAAGAAACCAGACCTCAGCAAGGAAACAGATTTTCCCTATCTGCAGCAGTACAGTCCGACTTGGCCGGCAATGGCCGCCGTTCTAAGCGGTGCCTATCTGCATGAGGTTTTATATGATGATTTCGACGCCATATTCCAGCAGAAAAATCCAACGAAGGAATTAACTGCCCATTTGGATGACATGTTGGATGAACTGGTCACGAATTTTGATGATGAAGAATTGCCGCTCCGGAAAAAAGAACAGCTCGAGCAGCTTGTTTTGGACTTCCACGGGGATGAAGCAGAAGCGAACAAGCATATGGATGTGCAGAAAACATCTTTTGAGACGCATAAAAACTTCGTGCAGCTGCTGACCGATGCTTCGATGAATCCTGAACTCGTACATGCGGATGCTGCAACGCAGAAATTTGCCATTTCCCTGTCAAAGGACTGGATTCTCGATGCCTACCGCGATATCACCGCCGCGAACCGCAGTGCTGTGCCACAGGGAATTACGTTTGAGCTGCAAGGGTTTGAAGCACAGACACAGAATGGCGAAAACGAAGAAGAGATCCTTGCTTCATGGAATCAATTTGTCGACCGACAGAAAGAGGAAGCCATGAAGGGCAACGAGATGACAAAAACCGGTGAAATGTGTAAAACACTTCGCTGGGTATTTGCAGTTTTAGCCGTGGCCGGCTTCTATGTCACAATAGTGGCTGGCATCATTTTCGCCGTTCTGGCGGTCTGGGCATACTCCCGCTATAACGGAGAAAGGACGCGTTATCTGGCAGCAAAGAAAGTCGCAGAAGACTGGGAAAACAATCGTCCAAAAGGGGAAGAGATCCTGCGCGCGCTGCTGGCCGAAGTCGTGGATGTACGGGAATTGTTCGAGAAAAAGGATGCAGAGTTCACCAAGACGGAAACCTTCTTGAAGGGGCTGGCCCCCAATCAGTTCGTCCGTGCTCACATCGATGGCATCCGGAAAATCAGTGCGGCAGAATAAAGGATGCATCTAGAAAAAGGAAGAAGGGAAACATATGGCAGACGCATTTCGTCCAATTGACCCGAAAACGCCCGCTGCCAAGCAGACACCAGCGGAAAAGCAGGGTGTGCAGCAGGCAGAAGCAAAGGAAATACAGTCAGATGATCCACTGGCAAAAGGACTCTCTGCAGCCTGGGACATCCTCCCGCCGCAGGTCGTTGTCAGACGTTCGATGAAGAAAAGGCGGAATATGATATGAAAACACCAGCCACTTATGCAGAATGGGCGAAGGTCCTGCATGCCTTTGCCGACGGCAGTCAGGATGAAGAAGCCATGGCTGCTATGCAGGCAGGCACACTTCATTGGCAGAGCGGCGTTGCAGAACGTTTTGCGAATCGTTTTGCCGATACGCTGAATACGCGCATGAACAATGCGTCGGATTTATTTCAGCGTAAAATGAGTCAAGCTTCTGGAGAAGCAGAACTCATTCAGGCACTGCTGGAACTGCGGCGGTCCATGCAGATTTTGGTTCAGGCCTGCCGCATTCCTGCCCTGCCAAAGGACCAGCAGGACGCCTATGAGAAACTGGTCCGTGAACAGGCAGATACCATGCAGAAAAGTTTAGAGGACAGCGTCAAAGCAGATCCATTGGGAAAATTAAAAAGTATCCTGCGGAACCATCCAATCAACCGTTTGGATTGAGAGCAGGATAGAGAGGGTAGATTATGGCAGATTTGAAGAAAAGTACAGAGCTCCTGCGCCGCTATATGATTGCACGGATCCCGTTTATTTCCCTGCAGACGATTGAACGCACGCGCGTTCTCGATGCCTGGAAGGATATTGCCAAAGAACTCAGCCTGACTGTTTGCGTTCATACCTTATCGAAAGGCGTGTATGACCTGACGACAAATAAGGTTCTTTCAGAGGACAAATCCTTGTACGGGGCCATCGACTTTATGAGTGAACAGATGAAACGGCGGCAGAATCTGACGCTCATCCTGACGGAGACACCCGATATCAGTCAGGATAACGATAATTCGCGGCAGCTTCTCGACCTAGTAAATCTGGCCAATGAAAATGGCGGCTCCGTTGCCGTATTCACGCAGGGAGCCGTTTGGAACCGGCTGCAGCGTTCCGGGATGATGATCCGCATCGACTTGCCGAATGAGGAGGAAATGTATCCCATCGTCAAGGAGTACATCGATGATTATCGGTCCGAAATCCCGATTGAATGGGATGACACGGACATCCGCGAAGCTGCTTCTGTTTTGGCCGGCGTGACGAGCATCGAGGCCGAAAATGTCATGGCAGCCCTGATTGCGAAGAAGGAAATCAAAAAGTCCGACCTCGACGAAGTCCGTTCGGCCAAGGACCGCTTGTTCTCCGATATTTCCGGACTCGAGAAAATCAACGTCGACCCGAGTGTCAAGGATGTCGGCGGACTTGCCGGCCTGCGCAAATGGCTCGACGAAAAAAAGCAGCTGCTGTCCCCGGATAAACGGGCCATCATGCGTGCCAAAGGACTGCAGCCGCCGCGCGGCATCCTGCTCGTCGGCGTACCTGGCTGCGGAAAGTCGCTTTCCGCAAAATCCATCGCCGCCAATTGGAAGCTGCCGCTTTACCGGCTGGATTTTGCCACCGTACAGGGAAGCTATGTCGGCCAGTCAGAGCAGCAGCTCAAAGACGCCCTGACCACGGCCGAGAACGTATCGCCCTGTATCCTTTGGATTGATGAAATTGAAAAAGGGCTGTCGGGAGCCGGAAGCAGCAACGACGGCGGCGTGTCGACGCGCATGGTCGGTCAGTTCCTGTTCTGGCTGCAGGAATGCAAAAAACAGGTCTTTGTCGTGGCAACGGCAAACGATGTCTCGATGCTTCCTTCGGAACTGCTGCGCCGCGGCCGCTTCGATGAACTGTTCTTCGTTGACCTGCCGACGGCAGAAGAACGGCGTGAAATCCTTGCGCTCTATATGCGGCGCTACCTTGGCGTGGATTTCAGCGGCCCATTTTCCGACCGCATCGTCGAGATGAGCGAGGGCTTCACGGGAGCGGATATCGAATCAACCATCCGCGATATTGCCTATCGGAGTCTTGCCAGTGACGATTTTGAATTAAGTCCGGAGAATTTTGAGGCAGCCTTTGAAAATGTCGTGCCTCTCTCCCAGACGAGCCCGGAACGCATCGAAAGCATCCGCGCCTGGGGAAAAGAGCGTGCCGTACCAGCTTCCGGACGCCCAATCGGCGAAGAAAATTCGCTGCCAAAGAAAGATGGTGTGCGCCCGCGTAAAGTATTGATTTGATAGGGAGGGATCATCTTATGCCAAAACCAATGCTGCATCGTCCAAAGGTCAGCGAAAGTACGGACAGCGCATTTTCGTTGACGCGGACGGTGAAACATGATGACCCAAAAGAAAAAATGCGCCTTGACCGCGCACTTCGCAAGCCGCGCTCCGAAGCTTACCTGCGTGCCATGCATCAGCTCGATGCCGGCGGTCATGTCATGAATGCCGCCAAAGTGAAAGACATCGTCAATCAGATTCAGGCAGAACTGCCGGAGGTAAAGCTAGAGGGCTTCTTCATCGGCATCATCTCACGCTGTTATCTGGGCGACCCGTACGAAGTGCATACCCTGGATCCCGCGGGATCCATTATCACACATTATAAGCGCGGCGAAACTTTGCCGAACGGAATGGAAAAAGCACGCGCTTTAGCGATGATGGATTACGCCTTCATCGAAGTCTATACCGACCGGTGCTGCGCCGTCAGCGAAGATGGCAGCGTATCGATTGTCCAGAACTGAGCGTATCATTACAAAACGGCCTATTCATGCAGATTTAGTCAATCATGCATGGATAGGCCGTTAATCATGACTTATTCAATTATCACAACTTAACTTTCAGGAGCAGTAAATCCAACTATGTCTTTCTACAAATATATTGGATATGTTGGATGTATTGGATATACTGGATATGTTGGATAAATTGGATATGTTGATTATGTTGTTCAACATATCCAACATAATCAACATATCCAACCAATTTCCACGCTCAATCGACGTCATCGTCGAACAGATTTTTATCCAGTTTGCGGTCAAGACCGAGTTTATGACGATTCTGCTGCAGGATTTCCACAACGGGCTTCCAGTGTTCCTCATACATCGTGTCGACAGCCTGAATCATGAACTGATTGACACTGACGCCGGTCATCTTGGCCAGACTCTTGATCATATCGGCCTGATGGTCGGGCAGAATCAAATGAATATGCTGACGTCCCGGGAACTGACGGGGACGTCCTCTTTTTTTGCCTGCAGACTTCTCGGCTTCTTCTGTCTTCCCTTCGGCAGCTCCCTCGGCTGCAAAAGCTGTGCTCAGCGCCAAATCGTTCTCCATTTTTTCATGGGCAGCGATGGTATCAGCAGCGTTCTCTATTCCCTGCTTTTCTTCATTTTCTCGGTTCCCTGTGCCTGCATCGTCCTGCTGAAAGGCCGAATTTGCCGCATTATGCTGTTGGACTTGTTGGACATGTTGATTTTGTTGTTCAACATTATCAATATATTCAACTGTTCCAACATATCCAACGTTCTTATTTTCTTCTTCTTTGTTCAATGAAGAAGAAGATTTTTCCTGTGGCAGCGAAGGTGCCCCTTCAAATAAGTAGTCAGCAGGAGATTTACTCTTGTCGAAGGGATTGGCTCCCGCGGCAATCGTGACTTTTTTCTTGCTCATTTGTCAGCACCTGCCTTCTGGAACACATCCACGCCAAAAATCTCCTGGATCAAAGAAGCATAATCCCTGCTCGGATTTGACTTTGGATCCATGGTGAAAATATCGCTAAGGGCTGCCTGTGCTTCTTTCACGGCGACAGCTTCGCGGATTTTCGTATCAAACAGCTTCGTGCGCAGCTGAGCGGCAGCCGCATTGAAGAGCGTGACGAGTTCCTTTGAAAGATTCGCGCGGCCCTGGAAGCGCGTCAGCACGATGCCGGCAATTACGAGCTTTGGATTCGCATGCTCGCGGACACTCTCGATGGTCTCATAGAGCTGACTGACGCCCTGCAGAGACAAAATATCGGCCTGTGCCGGAATGATGACATAGTCCGCTGCGACAAGGGCATTGTTCGTCAGCGTCCCCAGAGCCGGCGGCGTATCAACAAGAACGTAATCGTAGTCGTCCTTCAAATCCTTTAGGGCCGTCTGCAGACGGTACGGACGCGACATCTGGTCCGTGAGGCGCGCATCAATTGAGGCGAGGAACATCGAGGACGGCACGATATCATAAAGGTCCATATGCTGGATTCCTTCATTGATATTATTTTCCTTCGTCAGGATTTCCAGCATCGTGACGGTCGTCTTATCCTGCGCATCCGTTACGGCATGGCAAATCGAGGTCAGATTGCTCTGCGGGTCAAGGTCGAGCAGCAGGACCTTGTAGCCAGCGTGAGCAAGTCCGGCCCCGAGGCACTGTGCGGTCGTCGTCTTCGAGACGCCGCCTTTCTGATTGGCAATAGCATATACTTTCATGAAACAAAACTCCTCAAAATCATATTTTTCTCTTAATTGCGTTATCTGCATTATACCATAAAATATTGAACAATAAAAATATCAATATACATGTTGAACATAAAATTATGATAGAGCTTCTTGGATATGTTGGATATATTGGATTTGTTGTTCAATATATCCAACCATTACTCTTGTCGAAAAAAAAATTTTTTCTTTTTTTCACCATCTTTTCGCCAAAATGTTGAACAACAGTATCAACACTATATACGTTGAACAATATATCCAACACCCACTATATATAGTGGGTAAGATGCTAAAAAAACGGGGAAAAGCACAATTATGTTGGCTAAGTTGAACAACAATATCAACATGTCCAACACGAAAAATTATATGGATTTGTTGATGATGTTGTTCAACACGATTCAAAACAAAACGGAATAAAGTCCGTTTTTTCCATATTGCAATTGACACTCACCTATGCTATGCTTGTAATCAGCAAGGGGTTATCAACAGCCACACTGTGCATAACCCAGAAAAACGACAAAAGAAAAGAGCCCTTCCGTACTTCCAATACTGAAGAGCTCTCTATATTACAGCTCGTACCAAAGCTTCCAACTCGGTATGACGCTCTCATCGGAAACCCAAGTTCCGATAAGATGACTGCTAATATCATGCTTCTATTTTAGCAAAGATAAAAATAGATAGCAAGCATATAGACGCATGATATGCAGAAATCCCCGCAAAACCGCCGGCAAGAAATGCAAAAAGACGGTTTTTACGGGATCAGTCTATTCCCTGCACAATGGCAGGGAGGCTGGCACTGCAGATCACTTATCCGTGAAAGACGGCCCGTCCGATGAGGACGGGCTTTTTTCGTACAAGCTGACAAACGGAGGTGATCGCATGAAGAAGAAAAACGCATCCATAAGCAAAAAGCTAAAGGACTGGGAGGCAAAGTCAGCTTACCTGAACAAGAACTATTCTGCGATTGCACCATATGACTTCTATGAGTCACTCGGTCTTGATGACCTCCCTGAATACTTCAAGATCTGTGCCGTCCATGCAAATGCCCAAAAGGGACAGCGCATGCAGAAATACCTGGATATCATGGACATGCTGGTCGCTTCCGGCGGCCGCCGGGATGCCTATGTCTATCCTGCCGTCTATTACAAGAACTATGCCAAAGAAAACTTGATGCACCTGCTGCCCTGCATTTACATCGACCTCGATTACGTCAAGGCAGCCGACCTGCGCCTTCTTTGTCAGCAGGACTTCTATGGCTTCCGTCCGACGTATCTCGTCAATTCCGGCAACGGCGTCCATCTCGTCTATTTGTTAGCGGAAGCCGTAAATACGTACGACTGGACCAAGGAAATCCTGAAAAAACTTCACAGCGCCCTGCTGCAGGTTTTCGCAAGCCGCAAATTCAAGGCCGACACGGGCACGGGCATTTCCCACAGCTACCGCATCGTCGGCAGTCAGACCAAGCTCGGCAAGAGCTGCACGGCTTATCAGGTCGGCGGGAAAGTGTCCATAGAGGCCCTGGCTGATTCCTTGGGCATCGTCTGGCAGCGTCCGCAGTACATGGAACGCGATTACGAGAAACGCCCCTCAGACGCGGCGCCGCACGGTCATTCCGGCTTCTACACCTACCTCACCAATTTGATCCCGCTCAGGAGCAAAGAAGGCCATCGCTACAACTCGATCTTCGCCCTGGCCTGCGTCGGCTGCAAATGCAATATTCCGTTCGAGCAGCTCAGCAAAGATGCCATGGCCATCGCCAGAAAACTCGGCCTGCCCTTAAAAGAGGCGAAACACGCACTCGAAGTCTGCGATCCCGAAAAAGCCAAAACCGTCCGCGCCGCGACCCTTGAAGCATGGCTCGGCTGGTCCTTTGACCGCAAGACCAAACGCAATGGCCGCACCCAGGCAGAACACCTCGCCCTCATCGCCGAAAGCAAAACCTCTGCCAGCAGAAAAGAAGTCTGGGATCATCTGCGCAAACACGGCTTTACGAGCATCAAAGCAATCGCGGAGACACTTCACAAAACGCGCAAAACCGTCGCCAAATACTACCATCAGTGGCTTGACGCTCTCAAAGAAGGTACCGTCGACCTCATCGATCCTCCCGTAAAAGCAACTGTCACCGTCATAAAAGAGGCTGCCCAAACAGCTACCTTATTTATCCATCAAGCAGGTGAACCCTTCATTGCGTATATACCTGCCTTAGGCATAGAGCTATGCTCCGAGGGGACCGAAAGGAAAGAAAAAAGGGAAAAGAGTGAAAGAAGAGTATCGAGGGGCGAGCCGTATCTTAGTACCTGAATAGTGGCAGATAGCAGAGTGTACCGTAGAATATGGGAAATGGCTGGGCCCTCGCCGGCGCGCGAGGCGCACGCCCTATTCTTTACTTTTTATATTATTCTCTTACTTTTCTATACTATTGTGCTTTGCACCGATATGCCCTCTATTCCTTGTGCCATAAGGCTTTACGGGAGTTGCACGACCTCTTGAAGTGCTACCTATTTTACCCGGAACTGCTACGAATTTTATCTCGAAGTGCTACATCTTTTATCTAAACTGCTACAAGTTTTATCCTAAAGTGCTACGTTTTTTACCTTTGTACAAGGAGATTAAGCTTGTAAGTGCTACAAGTTTTATCTTTATCAGGGATAAATGCTACGTTTTTTATCTATAATATGCTACGTTGAATTGATATGACGTAGCATATTCGATACGATATATTCACAGAGGTGATGTCCTATGGGTAAGAACCTATTAGAAAAGAAAGTCTATCAGGCCAATCCTCTCGTTGAAGCGAGAAAACATATGAACGTATCCGAAATGCGGCTATTTCTGCTCGGCCTTCAGGACCTTAAGCCACATTTCCGCGATGACCGGCCTTATGATGTAGATTTCCACGAAACCTGGATCTCTCCACGTGAATTGAAGGAGCTGTTTGGCAATAATGGCAGCGTAGCCAATTTAAAACGCCATCTGACAGAAGCATTTCAGGGCTATATCGAGCTGTCATATGAAGATGGGGGCTTCGGGCTGCGTCACATCTATCGCAAGATGGACTATGAGGAAGGAAAAGGCCTGTTGATTCAATTCGATGATGAGATCAAACCCTATCTGCTGGAGCTGATGGGGAAACGCTATACCAGCTACGAAATCAAAACGATCTTCCCACTGACCAGCGAATACGGCTGGCGGTTGATGGAATTATTGCTCGAGAAGCAAGGTTATTTCCGGCAGGGGAAGAAAAGAATGTATCGGACCTTGACTATGGAAGATTTGCGATTCAAACTAAACGTTCCGGATGGAAAATATGTTGGCCGCATCAATAATTTTCGTGCCCGTGTCCTCGATGCACCGATTGCAGAAATCAATGAGAAGACGATTTATCATGTTTGGTACGATTCGAACAAAACAGGGCATCGTGTAACAAGTTTTACCATCTGGATGGAGTATAAATCAGGATATGAATTTGTAGAAGATGCCAAATCGGAACCAATCGATGTAGATGCTTCGACTGTCTTGTCTAATTCCAGCCAGGAAAACCAGGAAGATGCGAATCGAGCAGAAGCTGCGAAGATACCTATCGAGGTGATTGCTGCAGATAAAAAGGCATCCTTGAAACAGAGAATGATCCATCAGGAAGGCTTTACGCTGCTGGAGTTTAATTCTGTCGTGAAAAAATGGGGCCTCGATGATGTGGCGGAATCCTTCGATCTGGGCGTTCACGAGGCAGATGCGCGTCATCATCATGGTATGGATCGAAAGCGGTATATCAAGGCGTATGTAGAAAAAAACTATGCAGCAGAGCGCCGCAAAAAATAAGAGATCGTGGCTCGTGAAGAAGCTGCTGCTGCTGAAAAGAAACAATGCGAAAAAGAGATGACCGAAGCTTTCGCCGCACAGGGAATTTCCTTAACCGGGGCAGCACCTAAAAAGATAGAGAAGCGAGAGTTAACAGAAGAAGCATTGGAAAATCTTTTGTCTATCGTTGCGCATGCCGTGAAACACGATGCCGTTAGTGACGCCATCATCAACATGATCAAGGCGTATGGATTCAAGGATCAAAATGAGTTTTATAGAAAATATTGGAGTCGGTTGAGCAGCTATTGAGCAAACACTGTAATTAATCGTACGATTGTTCTTTCCTAATAAAAAGAAACGTGTTATACTAAAAGAAATAAAATTTATGCTATATGGATAGGAGAATGAATTATGGCAAGAGCTACGAATTACGATGCTAAGATTGCAACCCTCGAGGAGAAAATTGCGAAGAAAAAAACGGAGCTGAAGAAGCTTAAGGCTGAGCTGGCTGCTGTGAAAGAAAACAAAGCAAAAGCTGATTACAAAGAACTGCTCGAATACATGAGCGAGCATGACATCGCTGCCAACGATGTTCTTGGCATGATCAAAGAATAATTTACAAATAAAGATCGCATCCCATCAGGATAGTATATCCTTCGTGGGATGCGATTTTTTATTTCACGAAACCGAGTTCTTTCCATTTCGCATAGAGCTCGGCCCGCCGATTGTCATATTTACGGGCTTCGTCAGGACTTTTAGCGGATTCGGAGCTGACTTTATAGTCCCATAAAACATTGGCAATCATTTTAGCGATAAGCTCTGTTTCGCGCATTTCCTGCCAATCATCAGCGGCCTCCAGCGCCTTTTCATCTTGATGGCTTCTTCCATATTGAGGGTGTCCACAAATTTTTTGAATTCGTTCATTAATCGATACCTCCATATCATTAGATAAGCAACTATAGCAGGCCTGTTAATTGCCCATTATTTTACTGCTTGTTAAGGCCTTGCAGAATGGGATTTTGTATCATGTTCGCTGTAAAATCTTTATATCTTTAGGGTCGTCAAGTACGTGCATGCGTCTGTGGCAATTCGGGCAAAGTGCTGTCGTATTTTCAAGGGTATCTTTACCGCCGCGAGAAAGCCAAATAACATGATGACATTCAAGATAGGGCTGGCCATTCGTATCCTTAAATGGTGCTGGCGCACCGCAAAGCTGACAAATTCCATGAGCGCGCTCTTTCGTCTCTTTGGCGATATAGGGATCATGAATGTATCTGGCAGTCATGACACGATGCTGTGTGGCATTTCTTTTAGAAGCTGCTTCTGCTTTGGCAAGCAACGCTTTTCCCGTAAGGGATTGAGCGTCAATTTGGCTAAGAATAGTCTGAATCATACTTTTTGCAGCGGACGATGACTGCAGCCTTAATGCCTGCCCTAATAAATAACAAATGTGTTCATCGGCTATATGGCATAAATATTGCTGTTTTGGGGTACCATCCTTCAGAAATGCGCTGTTTTTATGAGGATGATTGGAAAGCCATTTCCAGTGAGGATGCATGTCCAAGGGCGTGTCGAGTTCGACATAATCTGTATCGACGCAAAAATGACAATTATCCCAGAAGAGACTGGGCTGGTCCAGATTCAATAACACATGCGGCTTACTTGCTTCATAACAATTTGAAACTGCCATACTGATTGCCAAGATGCGGCTATGGGCATGATGAATGATGAAGTCATCCCTATGAACTTCTGTCATGGTGTCATAGCCGGGCGCATGATCGCCGTTGACATTGCGCTGCATGGAAAATAAGCATCCTGTATCACGTTCGTATTGGTACCGTTGCTTTTGATTCACCCAAAATATTGTCATAATGGCAGCCTTTCTTTTCACTTTACCGCATAAATCTGCAACTTCAATTGAGATGTAATATTATAAAAATTTTATCACTTTTTTGCAGGAAAAGAAAGAGAACATAATTATCAACAGGATCTTATACAAAATGGTTTGGCAGGATATTCCATGAATGTGAAGAATAAAAAGGATAGCTGGTGTGATTCGATGGTGTCAATGAACTGGATGTTGCCATCCTGACCAAAAGGATTCGCAAGGCAGCTGGATCGGATTGTGCAGAATCATTTTGCAATTAAAAAACGTTGATTTTCCTAGGGAGTGATTGTATGAAGTTATGGAGAAAAGGCGTTGTCTGGCTTTTAGCGGCTTTGCTTTTGTGGTGTTTTAGTTCCATCGCAATGGCGTCTTCCTATGATACTACAGCATCAATTCTGTCGAAGCTGCAGGGGCAATGGTACGATGCGGAAGGCAATGTCGTCCTGGATTTTCAGGGCAGGACGGTCAATGGCTGTGAGATTGTCGGAGCCTATCATCCCGCTGGAGGAAATTCTGACTTTAGCTGCATCATTCGCATTGTTGAAGCTGATGGCTATAGAGACTTACCGCTCATCTGCGAAAGTTTGCGAAAAGATAGCTATCATTCTCATGTCATCCTGAACAAAGATAATATGGATGATAGCAAGGGAACAATGCTTATGCGTATGCCGCAGGCCCGGTATTATGAGTCCGTCGGCGGCATCGGCCTCGATATGCCGGCAGCGGAAGTAGTGGCAAAATACGGCAGGCCTGACAAGATCCAGAAGTCGAAGACATGGAAGACGCTGGATACCTGGCAGTATCAGAAGCTGGGGCTGGAGCTGACCATGCGCCATCAGCGCGTCTTTATTATCAAGATGTACCGAAATGGCAATCGTCATTTTGATAGGACGGGCTTCAACTGCGCCAATGCCCCTTACGAGTTCCAAGAGGCCTATGGCTTTCGTCAGGCACCTAAAGCGGGGCAGTATGGAGCTTACAGCGTAGGGCATGGAGAATACATGTGGTTTGACGATTATCCGAACAGTATTACACTGTCGATGTTCTGGAATTGAGAGATAAATAATTTATCTTATGTGCAGCCCTGCTGCAGAAGCAAAGATTTCTGTGGCAGGGGTATTTTATATATAAATGGATATTATAAATGAATCTAGATTTAATAAAACATAGAAATATATTTACAAAATAATTTAATTTTAGCAGGAATTTAATAATTAATATAGAACAGCAAGTTTATATAAAGCATAACAATGTAGTTTATAGGAGGACAAAGCCATGAAGAGACATCTTATGAAGAAGATCGCAGCGGCATTTGCCGGCGTGATGATGCTCAGTATAACGGCCATTCCTGTCATGATGCCGCAGTCGCAGATAGCGGAGGCTCGTACAGATTATTATGTAGGCTATGATGATGATCATGGCGATGTGTATTTGGACGTGGATTCTGTGCGCCCATTACGTCCATGGGGAAATCGTCGTAATTCAACAGGAAATATTTATTTTGCTGATGGAACGGCATGGAGAGGTTATTACGCGTCTTATGATACTTCGACAGGTACTTATTATTATAGTGGCGGTGCTGGTGGAGTTCATGAAGCAACTGGTTGGAGATATAATTTTGCCGTCTACTGTGACCGCATTGCTTATGAATGAGGCAAGTAAATGTCGAAAAAATGTTCGATAAATAGTTGAAGGGGTTGACTTAAGTGCTTATAAATCATTGGAAATATTTAGCTGCTGCTGGCTTGATGGCGTCAGCGTTCTTCTGTGGCACCAATGCCTGGCAGCCAGCTTCGGTTGAAGCAGCGCCATGGATTGATTTGAATTATGATGGTGCCCATACGTACTGGACTGTTGATAAAGGATCTGTATACGGAGCTGGAACATCAGCTTCTCCATTATGTATTCAGGCTGAGCATGAAGATGATCGTGGTGGTGGAAATGCCATTGGTACGCGGTTTTATTCCTTCAAGCAGGTAAATGGCGTATGGAAATATCGCTATTATGGCTATACGGGGAAAGGTGGAAAGATTCCTTATACAAGCTGGTATAACGTCTCTGGCGATCAGCTGGCCAACGATATTTTATATGTTGCGTTGAACTGATTATCGATACAAGGAAATCGAGGTCCTGAAAAAACTGCTGCAGCTGCCATTCCGGACGGATCCGGTCATGCTGGAGCCGGAGGGATTGGCAGCGAATCATCTGCTTCTGAGGTTGTTGCTGGAAGTTGCTGAAAAGCCGAGGCAAACCTTCGTCGAACTGCGAGCCGAAAAATCAAAACGGCTGGGACGGCGTAGGCTGGATTTTCCCGATAACTGGTTTGATTTGTTCGCAAAATGGCAGGCCAAGGGAATTTGCAAGACAGCTGGATTGAATGGAAGTGATTGAGAATATGAGAGGAAAGTCAGAAAAGGATGAGCCGCTCCTCAAAACGTATTTTAAGCGGTATCTTCTTGATGTACGTGGCGTATCATCACGCACGGTCAAGCATTACTGCGATGCTCTCAATAATATTACACGGCACCTTAAAGAGAAGCATCTTATTCGGGATTCGATTTATGAAGTGACGGACCTCAAGGTTTTGCATGACTTGCGCGATATCCTATTGCAGGATGCTGATTTTGTCGCACTTGACCGGCGCGGCAACCGCATGTACACGGCAGGCTTCAATAATTATCTGCGTTTTGCTGAAGGTCAGTCGTTCGCAGAGCTGCATGACAGGGCCGGCGCACTTGATATCCCCATGCCGCCAATTGCCGAAGAGCCGCGTACGTATGAGGTTCATCACTTCATGCGTTCTGACATTTTGCGTGGACAGACGTTGGCATTCGCTGATTATCGCTGTGAAATGGACGGAGATCACAAGACCTTTATAGCGGAACGAACGCATAAACCCTATATGGAGTCGCACCACGCAATTCCCATTCATCTGCAGGGGAAGTTTGAGCACAGCCTCGACATTTATGCGAATCTTGTCTGTCTTTGTCCTATCTGCCATCGCAAGATCCATTATGGCCTGATGGACGACCGCCGGCTCATGATGTATGAAATCTACGAAAAACGTCATGAGCGGCTGTCTCGCAGTGGCATCACGCTTGGTAAGGAAGAATTTGCCGATCTTGTGCTGCATGATGGTGCAGACTATGCCAGACATTTATGAGCTTACCAAAATCGGAGCTATTGATATGATTATTTATGGTGCTCAGAGCTCTGGCAAAAGGAAAGGATTTATCATGAAGCACAGTATATGTAAAATTATTTTCTTGATGCTGGCCGTTTTGTTATTGCCGCTGCAGACAACACAGGCAGCATCAACGCAAATTCTCTCAACAGTTCCTGTAGGATCAGGGCGTTATCTTATGCCAGAATCCCGTGGAAATTCTTCTGAACCAATGCATATCTTTACATATCGTTCGTCTTCATGGCAGGACGGTAAGCCTGTACTAGTTGTATTTCATGGTTTGAATCGCAATGCCGATACATATCGTGATGGCTGGATTAAAGCCGCGGAAGAAAAAGGCTTTTTAGTGGTATGTCCGGAGTTCTCGGAGGAGAAATTCCCCGGTGTTCCTTACTATAATCTCGGCCATGTTGTAAATCAGGAGGGAGATGATCAGTTGAATCCAGAGTCGACTTGGATTTTTCCGGTTATCGATGACGTAACAGCAGATGTGCGTGCACGCATGCATATTCGCAAGAGTCCTGTTATCCTTTTTGCCCATTCAGCCGGAGCCCAGCTGATTCATCGTTATGTGCTGCTCGGAGAAAAATGCACAGCTGACAAAATCGTGATTGCCAATGCAGGCTGGTACACGATGCCAGATCGTTCCATTGACTTCCCGTATGGCATCAAGGATGTACCTTTGACTAACAAACAGTTAGCAAAGGCTTTTTCGAAGCCCGTGACGATTCTGCTGGGGAATCAGGATACAAAGCGTTCCAAGGTTTTGAGAAAAACGCCGGAGGCTGATGCGCAGGGAATGAATCGTCTGGAGCGTGGTCATGCTTTCTATCAGACAGCACAGGAAACTGCGAAAAAGATGGGCGTTCCTTTTAAATGGCAGCTGCAGGAAGTTTCTGGCGTCGGCCATGACGGCGATGCCATGGGCACATATGCTGCTTCCATGTTTTGATTGACATGCAATAAATAGACGTGCCGACGGCATAGTTGCTGAGTTTGTGCCGACGGATTGACACTGGTATGTACGGACAAAATAACAGCCGATATGTCAATTCGATTACAGGCTAATTGTATCCTCAATCGTCTTTTTTTTATGAATATGCTATACTGTGTGTATACATAAAAAGACAACAGAGGGGGAAATGTATATGTTCCTTGTGGAAGATTATTTGACTGATGCCTCTATGCCTAATATGAGCCTAAAGAATCAAAAAATTCTCCGTCAGAGATTTTCTACTTTACTCCAGTGCCTGAATACACACAATTATATGAGCAAGGAGTCCTACAATCTCGCTAAGGATAGTGTCGACCGTATTTTCTATGAAGATCTTTATCAGAAGAAGCATACTCTTTTCTTAGAAGCTGGGCTGGAAACGGACAGAAACATCTGGCGGATTCTGCATCTGTCAGTATCGGTTACCAGAATCCGTTCCTTTCGTACAGAACTCATGAAGATGCCGGAACGGTACCAGGTTCTTTCTTCATTCTCTCGTCTATTAATAACCTTGGAAAAATGGGAGATACTTGGGAAAGCGCTTCGTAACTTTGCCTTTACCATTCGAAAAGTCATCACGCCATCGAAGAAACTTTCCAAGCAATTATTAGAGGACGATACCGAAACTAGCATGATTTTAAAGGCAAACCATCTCATGCCCGAAAAATCGTCGCAAAAATGTGCTAAGAATGTCACTTCAAAATCATCTAGCAGTCAGAAGCAGGCTGTCTCGAAACGATCTTCAAAAAAGTCTGTGATGGATGCAAGGTTCATTGGCTCTTCAAAACAAGATGGTGCAGAGTTATCTCGTGATACGCACAGCAGCCACGTAGCTTATACCTGTCCTTGTTGTTTGGAAAAATATCATATTACGGAAGCGGGCTATATGGAACCACATTCGTGGAGAATTCCGGGAACAGATCAATATTCTTACTACTGCTGCGGTGCAAATCGGTATTATCCGTTAGAGAGATCCTTAACCGGTGCCTTTGATATCCTGAATCAGTTGCAGGGAAAAAAGAAGATACTGCATCGTCAAATTCAACAGAAAAAATTTAACCCCAGGATTTTACGAGATCAGCTTAGGCAGATTGACCAGGATATTAAGAAGTATCGCTTGAGCATCCTCAGATGGTTCCCAGTTACCTACGATGTCGAAAAATATCCTGCCCGATATGAAGAGAAAAAGGACCATCTGCTTCAGTATCATACTATTGTCAAGGAGGTATGAAAATTCGTCCCCTGCAAAGATGGCTTTGTGTCTTGTCACAGTAGTTTACAACTTTAAGCAGCCTCTTCATCAGACCGAATTACGTCTTGCAA
>NZ_JBJEXT010000075.1:0-4090 GCF_051886055.1 Mitsuokella apri
CTAATATTATTGTAACGATAATATTCACCCCCCTTTTCTTTTTTTGCTTTCATGCATAATTTATATCGGTAGTTTTGACATATAACTATACCTTTCTATTCTATCGGTTTTCCCCTTTAGTGTCAAGGAATCACAAACCTTCTGGAGAGTAGCCAGAGAAAAGATTTTCCGCTATAATAGAGACTGTCAGATTCCTCTGAAAAGGATAACAGTCAAGAAGGAAAAGAAGGGGTTTTATGTTCAAATGTTCCGTCTGCGGACGTGAGCTCAGCGAAAAAGAAGCATTGGTCCATCAGGGCAAGAACGGGGAAAAAGAAGTCATCTGCCCTGCCTGCTTTGAAAAAATCGTCGGCGTCGACTATGAGACGTTCCGCTATCGCCGCGAAAATGCCAAGCAGACTTTTTTCGCCGTGCTCTTCTGTCTCGCCGCCACCATCTACGCGTTCTTCGAAAAAGGCTGGCCTTATGCCGTACTCGGCATCGTCCTGACCCTGCTCGTCTATCTTTTCTCGAGCCGCACGGGCAAGCCCAAGACGAAAAAAAATACGAAAGCATGACAAAATTGTCCTTCCACTGGAGAAGGACAATTTTTGTTACCATTCTGTTACCATTTTTTCACGGCTGCCCGTCAGGCGTACTCATACCTTTTTCATGAAAGCATCATTTTGACAATATCGCGGCGGCTGACGATGCCCAGCAGATGCTTTTCATCGTCGAGCACCGGCACGCGTTTGACATGCTTGTCGTACATGATTTTGGCCACCTTGCTGACATCATCATCGGGATGCACGGCCACGACTTTCTTCGTCATGAGCTGCTCTGCTGAAATCGCCGCAATCTTGCGGAAAGCATCCTGATACTCGCGCAGACCCGAATAATAGATGACCGCACCGAGGATGCAGAGTTCATCCGGCAGCTCCGGCGCAAATTCCTTGCGCATGAGGTCGCCTTCGCTGACAATACCGCAGACCTTTCCCTCTTCATCTACCACCGGCAGTCCCGAAATGTCATGATCTACGATAGTCTGCGCAATTTCGCGGATTGATGCATCTTTTTTGACCGTAATGACGTTCTTCGTCATAATATCCTTAACCAACATATGAAACACCTCAATTCCTGATAATCATCGAGAGCATTCCCTCTTTGCTTAAGTATTCGCTATCTTTCGACAACATTCCTGCTGGAAAGAAAAAGTTGGTAAAATTCCTCTGACAACTCGTCATAATATGCTTGTTTTTTTCGCACTTTGCTCTATAATGTAACTAAAGTATGCTTCTTGAAATATCTATCGTTTATTTCAATAGAAATGGATGTTCGGTATGATACTTTTAAAAGAAGTATTAGAGGTATACTGTTATGATGAACAGAAAAGATATGAACCAGATCATCGGCAATCGTGTACGTCAAATACGGGACACCCATCAATATACACGGGAGCAGGTTGCAGAGTGGGCGGATATCTCGCCGCAGTTTCTGTCCGATATCGAGCTCGGCAAGAAGAGCATGACCTCCACGACCATCGTCAAGCTGGCCAAAGCTCTGCAGATCAGCACAGATTATTTACTGCTTGGCAAGACGAGTCTCGCTAAAGGCCCCGACCGCATGAAGAAGCTGCAGATTCTTGCCTCCTCTCTGCCAGACGAAAAAATACCGATTGCCGAAGACATGATGCGCGTTTTTCTTAGAGCTGTTGACGCAAACGAAACGAGCTCTGATGCCAAAAAACAAAATAAACAGCAAAAGAAACGCTGAGAATGCTCTTATCATCTCGACGAGAAAGAAGGATGCCGTATGCATGCGAGAAAAACTTGGCAAAAAAAAGCTGCTGCCATTTTGACAGCAGGCGTTCTGATGGTCCCGGGGGCCTATGTACTGGCGCCGGCTCCGACGGCTCAGGCGGAATTTGGTCTTGGCAGCATCATTGGCGCGGGCATCGAAGGTGCCATTGCGCACGCACAGCTGACGCAGACACTCAAGAAATACAATGACTCCGAAGAAGGACGTCAGGAATTTTTCGAAGAGATGAAAAAAGAATACGGCGTCAATAACGACTATGCCTTAAACAGCAGGATTGATACCATTATGGCGAACCTGACTGCCGGCATCGGCGCGGTCGACCCGACCATCTACGATAAGCCATACAATTATTTCATTAATAAGGATACGAGCTTCAACGCGTTCTGCACGCTCGGCCACAATATGAGCATCAACACCGGACTCTTCAGCGTCCTGACCAACGACGATGAAATTGCCGTCGTGCTCGGCCATGAGATGGGACACGGACAGAAAGACCATCCGGCCAAGGGCGCGCGCCGCAGCCTCAACATGGCAATTCTCGGTGAGGCGACGGGCACGACGCTCGGCAGCATTGTCACGACGGTCATCAACAACCGCAACATCACGAAGCCGATGGAACGCGAGGCCGATGCCCTCGCCTTTGAGTACATCACGCATACGAATTACAACCCCGGTGCCACGGCAGCAGTCTGGCAGCGCGTCATGGATAAAGAAAAGACGCAGCCGACGGCCTTCCAGCAGTTCATTTCCGACCATCCGTCCGACGGCGACCGCCGCGATGCGTATGTCAAGAAGCTCTACGAATACAGCAACAAGCATGTGACCGCCAAAGATGGCACCGTCAAAGTCAACGGCAAAGATTTTGTCACGCCGGCAGCCTCGGGGGATATGTCCGGTGCAGAGCGTTCCTACTTTGTGCTCGGCAATCTCGCGGCCGCTTACCACAATGGACATAACAAAGAGAAAGCCTATGTGGACGGCAAGACCGTCATGCTCGGCGCACAGCCCATCATGACGAGCACGTACGATGATGAAAGTGCCGCGAAGCTTGCCGACCGTCTCAACAAAATCAAATAATAAAGCTAATAAGACACAAAAAAATTGCTGCTCATGACGGGCAGCAATTTTTTTGCCATTGGCCAGATGTCAGGCATCCATCTTTTGATGAATCAGTCCTGGCACGGGCAGTTTTCTTTATGGAAATATTTGTTGATGATCTCAACGGCGCAGTAATCACCGCACATCGAGCAGGCACCTTCATCCTGCGGATTGCGTGCACCGCGTTTTGCCTTGGCAAGGTCCGGGTCGATGGCAAGCTCCATCTGCTTGTTCCAGTCGAGCACCTTGCGCGCCTTGGCCATCTCAAGGTCCCACTCGCGCGCACCCGGTACGCCGCGCACGAGGTCCGCTGCATGTGCGGCAATGCGGCTCGTGATGACACCCGTATGAACATCTTCGATAGTCGGCAGGGCCAGATGCTCAGCCGGCGTGACGTAGCAGAGGAAGTCGGCGCCCGAAACAGCTGCCAGCGTGCCGCCGATGGCTGCCGTGATGTGGTCATAGCCCGGCGCGATATCCGTGACAAGAGGTCCAAGCACGTAGAACGGCGCCTTGCGGCAAATGCGCTTCTCCAGCTTCATGTTCGCTTCAATCTGGTCGTACGGTACATGGCCTGGGCCCTCGACCATGACCTGTACACCGCGTTTCCAGGCGCGGTCAACGAGTTCGCCGAGCGTGATGAGCTCTGTCAGCTGCCCGCGGTCCGTGGCATCGGCCGTGCAGCCCGGACGCATGCCGTCGCCAAGGCTGATGGTCACATCGTATTTCTCGCAGATATCAAGGATATCATCATAATGTTCATAGAGCGGATTTTCCATCTCGTTGTGGAGCATCCAGCCGGCGATGAACGAACCGCCGCGGCTCACGATGTCCATAACACGGCCCTGACGGCGCATGCGCTCAATGGCCGAACGCGTGACACCGCAGTGCAGCGTCATGAAATCGGCACCATCTTTGGCCTGCTGCTCAATCGTCTCAAGAATATCCGTATCCGTCATCTCGACGACAGCGCCGTGCTCGCGGATGGAACGGACCGTAGCCTGATAGAGCGGCACCGTGCCGACCATGATGGGCGAATGTTCGATGATGCGCTGACGCGAAACATCGATATTGTTGCCCGTCGAAAGGTCCATAACGGCATCTGCACCGCAGCGCACCGCTTCGTCGAGTTTTTTGAGCTCCGGCTCAATGTCCGGGAACGTGCTCGACGTGCCGATATTGGCGTTGACCTTGA
>NZ_JBJEXT010000076.1:0-3985 GCF_051886055.1 Mitsuokella apri
TTCCTTGGGGTGGAAGAGGTCGTGGGTTCAAATCCCGTCGTTCCGACCATTTTTGCAAAATGAGGCTTTCTATGAAAATAGGAAGTCTTTTTTATTACTTCCTATGGTATAATAGTGTTAAAAAGAGCTGTAAGAAAAGCTTCTATGGAAAAAATATGGGAAACCAAGGGGGAGTCGCTATGCGGTCTATGCCGAAGTATTTCAATATGATGGTGCAGACATGGAATTCGGTGTTTTTTATGTTTGTGACGCTCGGGGGAGCGTATCTTGTGTATACGGCGTCGTATCTTTGGGGCATCATCTGTCTGGTGCTGGGCATCGGCGGCGTGTACTTCTGCATGAAGCAGGCACAGGCATGGTCGGAGGTCAAAAAAGAGGACCTGCCGCCGATGGACCGCGAGACTCTCAAGGAGTGGATTGCCGGCAAGCGCAATGCGCCGCAGCCGCCTGAGAAAAAATAATATGCGATGAGGCGGCTGCAATAGAGTCGAAGCAGCCGGCAAAACAGCGGCGGAGCAGACGCTGAACAGCGGCAGGATTTCGCCTTTTCGCGGCGTGTGCTCTATGGTATAATAAAACATCAGATGATTTTTCGAAGAGACTGCACGCGCAGCCTCTTTTTTATGGACAGGCTCTATATTATGGAAGGAAAAGGAGAAATTCATGAGCGTATTGGAGGTTTCGCATCTTTCGCACAGCTATGGCGGGCGGGAGATTTTTGAGGATGTATCGTTTCGCCTTTTAAAAGGCGAGCATGTGGCGCTGGTCGGCGCGAACGGCGAGGGCAAGTCGACCTTTATGTCCATCATCACGGGCAAACTCACGCCGGATGCCGGCACGGTCACTTGGGCGAAGCGCACGAAAGTCGGCTACCTCGACCAGCACGCCGTGCTGCAGCCAGGCATGACGATCCGCGAGACGCTGCGCACGGCTTTTGACCACCTCGTGCAGCTCGAGCAGGAGATGCTCGCGGCTTACGACAAGATGGGCGAGGCAACGCCGGAGGAAATGGACAAACTTATGAAGGATGTCGGCGACATTCAGGATATCCTCGAAGCCGGCAGCTACTACACGATTGACGCGCGCATCGAGGAAGTCGCGGGCGGTCTGGGCCTGCGGGATATTGGCCTTGAGCGCAAAGTCGACGAGCTTTCGGGCGGCCAGCGTACGAAGGTCCTTTTGACAAAACTCCTCTTGGAGAACCCCGAGATTCTGCTGCTCGACGAGCCGACGAATTACCTCGATGCTGAGCACATCGAATGGCTCAAGAATTATCTCATCAACTACGAAAACGCCTTTATCGTCATTTCGCACGATGTGCCGTTCCTCAACGCCGTGACGAATGTCATCTGGCACGTCGACAATCTGCAGCTCACGCGCTACACGGGCAGCTATGAGAAATTCGAGGAAATGGCCGCACTGAAGCGCCGTCAGGAAGAAGCTGCTTACGAGCGCCAGCAGGCCGAAATCAAAAAGGAGCAGGATTTCATCCAGCGCAATAAGGCCCGCGTCGCGACGCGCGGCATGGCGAACAGCCGTCAGAAAAAGCTCGACAAAATGGAAATTCTGACGAAGCGTCAGGAAAAGCCGAAACCGCATTTCCATTTCCAGCAGGACCGCACGCCGTCGCGCTTTGTCATCGAGGCGCAGCGCCTCGTGCTCGGCTACGATTCGGCCCTGACAAAACCCGTCGACATCAAGGTCGAACGCAATAAGAAAATCGCCATCCGCGGCACGAACGGCCTCGGCAAATCGACGCTCTTAAAGACACTCCTTGGCATCATCAAGCCGTTTGCCGGTGAAATTGAACAGGGCGAATTCGTCTCGGTCGGTTATTTTGAGCAGGAAGAAGCCAAGGGCAATATGAATACGGCCCTCGACGAACTCTGGCAGGAATATCCGAGCATGACAAATTTCGAGGTCCGCGCGGCGCTTGCCTCCTGCGGCCTGACGAATGAGCACATTACGACGAAAATGACGGCCCTTTCGGGCGGCGAGGCAGCCAAAGTCCGACTCGCGAAGATCATGCAGAAGCCTGTCAACCTGCTCGTGCTCGACGAGCCGACCAACCACCTCGATGTCGAAGCGAAAAAAGAGCTCAAGCGCGCTCTGCAGGAGTACAAAGGCACCCTGCTGCTCGTCTCGCACGAACCCGACTTTTACGAAGACCTCGTCGATACCGTCTGGAATATCGAGAGCTGGTCGACAAAGATTGTCTGATCCATAAAAAAACAGCCACACTGTCACCATACAATATGAGACAGTGTGGCTGTTTTTTGCTTAGAAGGAATCAGAGCCGGAGAAGACGCTGATTTTCTTCTGTATCGTCGTTTTCATTTGCAGAAAAATCTTGCTGCCGTTTGGCGATGAGGTCGGCCTGCTTTTCCCATATGAGGATGGGGGCTGGCTCAAAACCGTTGAAATGCGTGGCTGAGACGGTCGTGTAGGCACCGATATTGCCGACAAGCACCTTGTCGCCGATGGCGAGCTTCGGTGCGGGGAAGTCGCGGTAGAGCACATCGATGCCGTCGCAGCTCGGCCCCGCAAATGTTGAAGGAATTTTTTTGCCACGGCCGAAGCAGTGCAGCGGGTATTCCCAGTGGTCGAACAGGATGCCCGAAAATACGCCGTAGATGCCCTCGTCGAGAATGTACCATGGCTTATCGCCTCGCATCTTCGTACCGATGACTGAAGTCACGAGATTCATGGCTGTGCCGCAGATGAAGCGGCCCGGCTCCGTCCAGACCTGTGTCTCTGGAAACAGGCGGTCGATTTGGCGGTTGATGGCTTCGAGCATGGCGGCAAGGTCAATATGCAGGCCGTTGGCTGAAGGAATCGGGAAGCCGCCGCCGATATCGAGATCGGTGAGGTGAAGTCCGGAAGCTTCCGCTTCGGTGAAAAGGTGATGGACGAGCAGCAGGGCCTCTTCGTAAGCCGCTGTAGAAAGGGACTGGCTGCCAACGTGGAAACAGATGCCCTTGGCATGGAGTCCTGCGTCTTCTGCCTGCTTTAAGAGGGGCAGTGCCTCAGCAAGCGGTACGCCGAATTTCGTGTTGAGATCGACGAGGGCCTTGCTGTTTTGGACCTGTACGCGCACGAGCACGTCGGCATCCGGCACGTATTTGGCGATTTTGGCAATCTCGCTGGCATCATCGAATGTAAAGCGTTTGACGCCAAGGCGGGCGGCAGCCATAAGGCCGCGCTTATCGTGCACCGGATTTGCATAAATCATGCGTGAACCATCGATGCCTGCCTCATGCAGGATTTCCATTTCACCGGCCGAAGCCACATCGAAATGGGAGCCCATGGAGGCAAGGCGTTTGAGGACATCTGGCTGCGGATTCGCCTTGATGGCATAATAAATGCCGGCGCGCGGCAGGTGCTTGCGCAGGAATGCGTAATTTTCGGCAGCCTTGTCCGTGGACAGCACGAGAAAAGGCGTCTCCTGTCTCCTGCACAGTTCGTTCATTTCATTTTCACTTAAGAGAAAGCTTCTCATAACACAACCCTTCCTGTATGATAGTATAGTTTTGACACCCTGAAAAAAATGGAGCAGGACACAAGGCAAGGCCTCATATCTTGCTCCGTTGCAACATTTCAGGTTAGGGATAGTATAAAACTTTTTTGGCTCGATTGCAATAGAGATGCATAAAAAAGCGAATTGTATACATGAATATACCAAAACACCCTGCGGATGCGCTGCAGGGTGTCCTTTATATGATGTTTAGGAGTTTTGTTCCAGAAATGGGACTTTTTGAAGGATAAGGGATTATTTACCGAAGTAACGGTCGAACAGGCCCTTGAAGCCGCGGCCATGGCGAGCTTCGTCCTTAGCCATCTCATGAACCGTGTCATGAACAGCGTCGAGGCCGAGCTGCTTAGCGAGCGTTGCGAGCTCTTTCTTGCCAGCGCAGGCGCCGTGCTCTGCATCGATACGCATCGTCAGGTTCTTCTTCGTGCTGTCCGTGAGGACTTCGCCGAGGAG